>DASZWV010000387.1:0-3774 GCA_035546115.1 Phycisphaerales bacterium | reverse complement strand
GGGGGGGGGGGGGGGGGCGGGCGGGGGCGGCGGTGGCTCCGTCGCGGGCTGGCCCATGCCGGGCTCTGCGCTCGGCGGGGCCGGGGGTTCCTGCGCCGGCGGAGGGTTCTGCGGCGGCTGATCGCCGTTCATCGCCAGCGGGAGCGGTTCCGAGCGTCCGGGCTCGCCGGTCTTCTTCGCCCTTCGAACCGCGCCGGGCTGCTCGAGCATGCCCATGCCCGCGTCCTGTCCGATCTCGAACTGATGGCCCGTGCTGTTCTCGATCTCGACGATCTGCAGCTGCTCCCGCTCGAGCCGGCTCGCCTGCTCCGGGCTGAGCTTCACCCCCGAGCGCAGGACCTCGAGAATCGACGCCTTCGCCTCGGCGTATCGCTTGGCCTGGAAGTCCGCCGTCGCCTGCTCGATCCGGCCCTCCACCGCCGGCGCGAGCGCGGCCTGCCGCTTCTCGATGGTGCTCATCACCGCCGCGGCCCGGTCGCGCTGGGCCTTGCTGGCTCCGGTGCGGTCCGCCACGGCCTTGGCGTGACGCTGCGCCTCCACCAGGTCGCCGCCCGCGAGAGCGAGCTCGCTCTTCTGCAGCGAGATCTCCAGCGGGTCGGCCGCCATGATCCTCGAGTCGTTGGACTTCACGAGGCCCATCGCCTGCGTCCGCTCCAGATCCGAGAGCGAGTCGACCGCCCCGGTGCGGAACAGCCGGTCCAGGATCGCCTTGGCCTGCACGAGCTTGCCCTGATCGCTCAGGTCCCTCGCGGCGCTCAGGCTCTCCGAGGCGCTCGAGCCGGCGACGCCGGCCAGGGGCTTGTCAGACCCCGCGGTCTGCGCCAGGGCGCCCGCGGGTGATGTGGCCAGCAGCGCGACCCCGCCCCACGCGAGGACGGTCAGGGCCGACAACGTGCGACGGTTCCAACGGTTGCGATCGATCCGCATGTCCAGCTTCTCCGAGTCCAACAACAGGAGTATCAAGAAGAAAGTCGGGGACGTTCAGGTTCGCAGGGGAACGCTCCGTGTTCCCGACAACCCCCGGTCCCCCGCCCGATCCACCCGCCCGCGCCCGGTTCCTCGCCCCGCTCGCGGGGCGGAATGTTCCACGCTTGGTCGCGGCGAACGAGCTTGGCCGCGGTGTGCACACATCCTTTCAAAGTCACCGGCATTCAAAGTCGCCGGACGATCCCGCCCCCGACGACTCGCCCATCGCGAGGCCGGGGGGCCGTGAAGATACCGTGGCTGGGGCCCAAACGCAAACCTGCAACCCCCCAACCCCGCCAAAAACAACTTCTTGCAGGCGGAGGCCCGCCACCGCTCCGGTGCTGCCTTGTGCGCACCGTCCGGGCGCGGGTTCCTCCCGATGTCGCCAACACCGCCGCCGACTCCAGAAAAGCAAGGGGTCGCAACGCGAGGTCATCCGCCGTCGGCCTGTCGGTTGCGCGAGCACAATCAGTTCAACCAAGTCGCGTGGCACACCTTCGGCTCGCCCATATCCGGCTTTTGTCCGGTGACTTTCTCCACGGCCGCGCCGAAATCCTCGGCGTTCCACCGGTCCGCCACCACCATCACGGGCTCGGGCGTGGTCTCCGGATCGATCCGGATCTCGGCCTTGTCCAGCAAGCCCTCGAGCGCTTCCAGGGCAAGGTCATTGGCCGCGTGGTACGAATCCGCGATCATGAAGATCTCCGCGTATTTCGAGACCGGCTCCTCGCCGATCGGGTCCGCCGCGCTCTCCGTGCCCTCCGCTTCCTCCGCCTCCGATCCCTCCCCACCGTCCGCGGCCGGCGGATCAAACCGCAGGATGCACCGCCACCCGGTCGCCCCGAGGTCGTTCCCCTCCTCATCCACATTCGTCTCGGGATCGATGTTCAGCACCAGCCGCCACTCATCGCGCAGCACCTCGACGATCTCATCGGCCGTGAGCAGGTCCGGCCGGTCGTCCGCCGTCTCCAGCACCGACCGATGCTCGTGGGTCACCGAGTCCGCGCTGAGCAGTTCCTCGATCGGCTCGAGGTCGAACGCCGCGAGCACCTTCTCCACCCGCTCCTTCAGATCCGCCTCGACGCGCACCGTCACCACCTTGTGCTCATCGACGAACACATAGAGGAACGGCTCCTCGCTCATGGCCCCGAAACCCACCAGCCCATCCTCATAGAAGAACCCGCGGAACCGCCGGAGCGAATCCATGAACCGGTCCATGCCGAGCAGGTCGTACGACACGTACGGATCCACCTCGCGCCACTCATCCTGCCCCAGAAAGTCCAGGATCGGAAACACCCGCCCGGGCAGGAGCGAGAAGAGCGTGCGGCACAGCGCCTCGACCCGCCCCGCCGGCACCAGGATGTCATAGACGTACCGGTCCGGCCATTCCTCCCACTCGCCCGCGGGAGGCCCACCCTCGCCCGCCCCACCCCCCGCCGTCCCCCCCACCCCCCCAACATCCGGTTCTGTCCCATCATCCGCAGGCTCGAAGGCCGTGGTGTATCCCTGCTTGGGCTCGATGTCGTCCACGGGATACACGCCCAGCGGAAACGCAAACCCCGCCTTCTCGATGCGCTTGATGGATTGATCGATGCGGCAGCGGGCCATGGGGCGACGGTAGGGATGTGGGATGGACGATGCGCGGAGGGCGACGGGGTGACAAGGTGTCGGGGTGCCGGGGTTTCGAGGTGACAAGGTGACGAGGTGTCGGGGTGTCGAGGTGACAAGGTGACGAGGTGTCGAGGTGACAAGGTGCCGGGGTGACGAGGCGACAAGGTGACAAGGTGAAGAGCCGAGAGGGGTGGCACTGCCGGCTTGTCCGCCAGTGGTGCGCGCGGGGATGCGCCGAAGACCCGCCACCTGATATTCTCAGCGCATGAAGCCCCACCCCAGAATCCGCAAGACGATCAAGTGGGGCAAGTACGGGGGGGCGGCGGTGACTCTGCTGCTGGTGGTGGTGTGGATTGGGAGCGGCTTGTACCACATCGCATGGCAGGGCAAGTCGGGCGCATCGCTGGGGATCGCGGAGGGCATTTGCCGCGTCGGGTACCTCCCTGATTGGTACTCGATGGGTCTCGATCCGGGGTGGGAGTGGTACAGGGAGACGTTCCACCCATTCCGTTTTCAGTGGGGATTCGACTGGATATCCGGCAGTGGTTGGACTCTCGACGTCCCGCTGTGGCTACCAACTCTTGTCGCGTTCTCAACAGCCTCGGTCGCGTGGTGTCTGGACGCTCTCGCCCGCCGCCGCGCCCGCGGGGGGGTCAACCTCTGCCCGAAGTGCAACTACGACCGCGCGGGGATCGCGGCGGATGCGAAGTGTCCGGAGTGCGGGGCGAATCGTCGCTGACCTCGCCACCGCGCCGCACTCTGTCGCGCGGCTCTTCGAATCCCCGGCTTTCGCCCCTTGGGCGCATGGTCCTTGCGAGTGGCTTCAGCCACTCGATGGCAGACTCTCATTGTCTTCCGGCCCCTTGGGCCGACGGTTCTTGCGGTCGGCTTCAACCACCTGTATTCTGGACCCATGCCCCGCTCTTGGACCCAGAACTACTACCACATCGTCTTCAGCACCAAGCGCCGCGAACAAACCATCTCCCACGAGATCGAGTCGCGGCTCCACCCCTTCATCGGCGGCATCCTCAAAGATCTCCGCTGCGCCACGCTCGCGATAAGTGGCATGCCCGATCACCTGCACGCACTGGTGCGGTACCCGCCCGACCTCAGCCACTCTGACATGCTCCAGAACGTCAAGGGCCGCTCTTCGCGATGGCTCGGAGAGATGTTCCCACGTTCGTCCTGGCGCGGCTG
>DASZWV010000386.1:0-6064 GCA_035546115.1 Phycisphaerales bacterium | reverse complement strand
TGGGTGGTTCGAGGGAGAACGGGGTGCGGGACAGGATTCACAGGACCGAGCGGACCTATGAGAGTCCCGGCAGAGGCGGGGTTGGAAAAGTGGCCCGGTTCGGAGAGCCGGGGCGCCCGGAGTTGTCGGGCCAGCGGCCGTGGTAGAAGCGGTCGAGGCAGCGCTGGAGGACCTTGAGCATCATCTCGACGTCGGCGCTGCGGCGATCAACGACGGCGAAGGCGTCGCAGCGGAGGGCGGCGCACATGTCGCGGTGCATGTCGCGAATGGCTCGCGGAGAGCGGACGACGACGACTGGGGGCGGGTCGGGCATTCGACGGAGGAGGTCGAGGATGCGCGGGCCGGCTTCGTCGGAGGGGGAGCCGAAATCGAGGGGGAGGCCGAGATCGACGACGGCGACGTGAACGGGGGTGGTGCGGATGACCTGTTCGGCCTGGCGGGCGGTGCGGGCCTTGAGGGAGTTGACGCCCATGGGCTCGAGGAGCGCGGCCATGCGGTCGGCCCAGGAGTCGGGCCGCCAGCCGCCCCAAGACAGGAGGAGGTTGAGGCGGCCCCCACCATTGCACCAAGGAGAGCACTGGCCTGCTTGCGCGGGAGCTCGCGAGTCGTGTTGGGAGGAGGGATGGGCGCTCGACGGGGTCATAACGTCTGCGCGGGTGGTGGCAAGGGGTGTGCCGGACTCGGGGAGGGTGGGTTGGGGTGCGGGGCGGGTGACTGGATGGGTTGTTGGAGGTGTTCACCCGTGGGTTTTGAGCGTGGACGGCGGCGGAGCGATGACATGACCGGGTTGGGAGGATTGCGGAGTGCCAAGTTGGCAGATGGGGCTGGGTGAAACGTGCATCGAACAAATCCCGGCCCGAGGGGTGTTGGGTGATGTACACTCTGATCACCATGGATGGACTCACGGTTGTACTTGGGTTGCTGGCCGCGGGAGGGTGCGGGGGCATGGTGTGGCTGGCGCTGGGGCGGGCGAAGTTGAGCGCGGCGGCGGCGGGGGATCGGGCGCGGGCGGAGGGAGCGGATCGGGCGTTGGAGGCGGCGCGGGGTGAGGTGGCGCGGCTGGATGGGGTGGTGGAGGAGAGCCGGGCGACGATCGTGCGATTGACGGGGGATCGGAGCGCGCTGGAGCAGCAGCTCGGCGCGGAGCGGGAAGCGCACCGGGCGACACGCGAGGCGATGGAGCGGGAGCGGGTGCAGCAGCTCGAGGCGCAGGAGGAGCGGCTGACGGCGGAGATCGCGCACGCGGAGGAAGTTTCGCGCGAGCGGCTGGAGGCGGTGGGGCGGGAGAAGAGGGCGATCGAGGGGAAGCTGGCGGAGTTTGACAAGCAGCTGCGGGAGTCGTTCGCGGCGCTCTCGTCGGAGGCCTTGGCGAAGAACCGGGAGCAGTTTCTGGCGCTGGCGGAGCAGAAGCTGGAGGCGAAGCGCGGGGCGGTGGATGAGATGGTGAGGCCGATCGCGGAGGCGCTCAAGAAGACGGGAGAGAAGCTGGCGGTGATCGAACAGGCGGGGAACGAGCTGCGCGGGGAGACGGGGAAGCTCGTGCAGGCGCTGCGCGATCCGCGGGTGCGGGGGCGATATGGGGAGATCCAGCTTCGGCGGGTGGCGGAGCTGGCGGGGATGTCGGCGTACTGCGATTTCTACGAGCAGGATCAGACGCGGGCGCTGGATGGAACGGCGCTCCGGCCGGACATGGTGGTGCGGCTGCCGAGCGGGCGGTCGGTGGTGGTGGATGCGAAGACGAGCATCCAGGGGTATCTCGATGCGCTGGGGGCGCAGACGCCGGGCGAGGCGGAGGCGTGCCTGGATCGGTTCGCGAAGCAGGTGGCGGACCAGGCGGGGCTGCTTGCGCGGAAGAAGTACTGGGCGCAGTACGACGGGTCGCCGGAGTTCGTGGTGATGTTCATTCCGGGGGACCAGTTCGTGGATGCGGCGCTGACGCGGCAGCCGGATCTTCTGGAGCGCGCGGCGGAGCAGGGGGTGATTCTGGCGAGCCCGGCGACGCTCATCGGGCTGCTGCGGGCGGTGGCGGTGGGGTACGCGGAGGAGCGACTCGCGCAGCAGGCGGCGGAGCTTCTCGTGCAGGGGAAGGAACTGCACGAGCGGTTCGCGAAGACGATGGAGCACGCCGCGAAGCTGGGGAGAATGCTCAACGGGGCGGTGGAGTGCTACAACGACTTTGTTGGGTCGTATGAGCGGCGGCTGGAGCCGGTGATGCGGAAGTTCGAGGAGGGTGGGGTGAAGAGCGGGAAGGAGTTGCCGGAGGTGAATGGGGTGGTGGTGCGGGCGCGAGAGGCTGCAGAGCAGAAAGGCGTTTTGCAAGGGTGATTCGCTGGGTTTGCAGGCGGATTCGCGGAAATCGCCGTGGACGACCAGAGGGCGTGTGGTACGCTGGGTGGGTGCCCGGAGCGGTGGTGGTGGATCTCGGCGAGGGAAGCACAGATGAAGATTCGCGAGCTCGCGCTGGTGGTTGTGGTGGGCGGGGTCGGCGTGCTGGCGGGTGGGGCGCGCGGGGTGGTGATCACGCCGACGACGTTCAGCGACGTGCCGATCTCGGGCCTGGGCGTGGTGAACGCGGCGGGGCAGATCACCAACCAGGGCGGCGCGATCAGCCTGCGATCGGCGATCATCGCGACCAACGCCGTAGCGGGGCCGGACACGATCAACCTGAACGCGGGGACCTACACGCTCACGATCGCCGGGAGCGACAACACCTGCCTGGGGGGGGACCTGGACATCAATGACAGCCTGACGATCAACGGGAACGGGGCGACGATCCAGATGGTGCCGCCGGGGCCGCCGGGGGATTACAAGGTGATCGGGGTGAACCAGGATGGGACGCACCCCGGCCTGACGATCTCGCTGAACAACGTCACGATCACGGGCGGGCGGAACGACTTTATTCCTACGGGCAACTTCGAGGAGACGGGGGGCGGGATCGACTTCTACCTGACGGGGACGGGGAACAACTTCTCGATGACCAACTGCACGGTCATGAACAACACGGCGACGGGGAGCAGCAACAGCCGCGGCGGGGGGATCAATGTTGACAGCACCAACACCGGGACGGTGGGCGGGGCGAGCGCGGGGATGGTGACGTTCACGAACTGCACGTTCAGCAACAACACGAGCGATCGCGAGGGGGGCGGCCTGTCACTGCACGCGGACAAGCACGACGTGCTGCTGACCAACTGCACGGTTACGGGGAATCACACGAGCGCGGTGTCTGGCAACGGCGGCGGGATCACCATCGCGCACAGCTTCGGCGGGACGGTGACGATGAACGGTGGAAGCGTGTCGAACAACATGGCCGCGGCGGGCGGGGGCGGGATCAACATCACGTACAACGGGAACGCGTCGATCAACAACGTGGCGATCTCGGGGAACTCGTCGCTCGGGAGCGCGGGCGCGAACTCCATCGGCGGCGGGGTGATGTTCTCGCAGACGGGCGCGGCGGGAATCTCGGCGGTGGTGACGGTGACGGGGTGCACGATCACGGGGAATCACGCCAACGGGGCGAGCGTGGGGCAGGGCGGGGGCGTGTACATGCTGTCGGCGTATCCGGCGACGGTCAGCAAATGCACGATCACGGGAAACACCGCGCTGAACTCCGGGGGCGGGCTCGCGGTGGCCGCGGGCGGGGCGGGCGTGCTGACGGCGAACTTCAACCGGATCGTGGGGAACACCAGCGGCTCGCTCATCGGGATTGCCAACTCGGGCGTTGCGAGCGTGGAGAACAACTGGTGGGGGACGAACACGCCCGCGACGGTGGCGGCGGGGACGGCGGACTTCAACCCGTGGATCAAGCTAGCGGTGACGGCGTCGCCGACGAGCGTCGTGCTTGGCGCCACGTCGAGCGTGACGGCGGACATGTCGCACAACTCGGACAACACGCTCATTGCGAGCGCGAACCTGACCGCGATCGCGGGCCTGCCGGTGGCGTGGGGGGCGACGCTGGGATCGATGACGGGGACGCAGGGGACGATCCAGGCCGCGGGGACGGCGACGGGGACGTACAACGCGGGGAACACTCCCGGGGCGGGGAGTGCATCGGCGACGGTGGATGGGGTGACGGCGAGCGCCTCCATCGGCGTGACGTGTCCGACGATCACCGCGAGCGTGAGCGGCGGCGGAACGGTGTGCGCGGGGACGAGCAGCACGGTGACGGTGTCGGTGTCGGGGGGCGTGCCGCCGTACACGGTGACGCTCAACAACGGGGGCGGGACGCTCATGGGATCGAGCCCGCTGAACTTCTCGGTGTCGCCGGCGGGACAGACGGTGTACTCGGTTTCGAGCGCGACGGACAGCCGGGGGTGCGCGATCACGGCGTCGGGCTCGGCGACGGTGATGGTGAACCCGGTGCCGGGCGCGCCGACGGGGGCGATGGCGTCGCACCGGTTCGTGTGCCCGGGCGGCGCGACGACGCTTTCCGCGACCGCGCCGTCGGGTTCGGTGGTGGACTGGTTCACGGGATCGTGCGGCGGAACGGCGGTGGCGGGCGGGGCGTCGCCGACGGTGAACCCGACGGTAGCGACGACGTACTACGCGCGGTCGCGGACAACGGCGGGCGGGTGCGTGAGCGCGACGTGCGCGACGGTGAGCGTCACGATCTGCCGGGTGGACTTCAACTGCTCGGGGACGTTGGAGGTGCAGGACATCTTCGACTTCCTGAACGCGTGGTTCGCGGGGAGCCCGAGCGCGGACTACAACGGCGGGGGGCTGAGCGTGCAGGACATCTTTGATTACCTGAATGCGTGGTTCGCGGGATGTTGATGGCGGCGCTCGTCGGCCCTCCGGTCCGGGGGGTCGGAGCGGGAGTCGGGATGGGTGGCCGCGGCGACCGAGGTGCGACGGCCGCAAGGGTGTTTGCGCAGTTCGTGCGAAGAATTACGAGTTGGTTCGCCGCTGGGGGTCGGCAGCGATGCCTTGGCGCCACCGTGCCCCCGCGTTACCGCGGGGGTTCAGTAGGGGCTTCCGTCTTCGTGGCGTCGGGCTTGAGCTTCGCCTGCATTTCCTTCAGGTCCTTGAGGGCTTCCTTGAAGGCGTCGGCGTTGGTCTGGTCCATGGCGTGCGGGGCGAGGCGCTCGATGATGGCGATGCGGGCCTCGATGAGCGGGAGGTCTGCTGCCGCCGGGTGATCGGGGTCGGAGAAGCCGGACTCGTTGAGGTCTTCGATGAAGTCCTTGCGGTCTTCGGCGCTGACGTCCGGGTCGTTGATCAGCGCCTCCCAGTATTCCTCGGCGTCGGGGTCGGTCCCGACGTAGGAGAGGGCGATTCGGCCGAGGGTGAGCGGGTCGAGATCATCCTCTTCCGTTTGGTTGTCGGCGGTGTTGGCGGTGCTTGCGGCGGGGCGGATGGCTGCGCGGGGCTGGCGGGTGGGCTGGGCGTCGCGGAGCTGCATGGCGATGGCGGCGAGGTCGGGCGAGACGCCGTCATCGCGGTCGCCCGCAGGTTGGCGACCCTTCATGGTGTGCGTGCTTGTCTCGTGGTGGGGCGTCTCGGAGATGGCGGCGTGCTGGCTGTTGTGGCGGAGCGACCACCTGGCGGCGATTCCGCACGCGATAAGCAGGATCAGGGCGGTTGGGAAGAGGAGGTTCTTCATGGCGCCGCCATGGCTCGATACGCGGCCTGCGCGCCCGGGATGCCGGTCTCGGGGTGGGGCCATTCTGACTGTACCAGAAGGGGATCGGTTGTTGATGAATGGCGGATGATGGCCAGTTGGGGGCTGGGGCCACGACGCGGCCGCGCATAGGGCCGAGAACGGGGTGATGGAGTGGTAACAGAACCCCGCCGTGAGGCTGGGGCCGCGGCGGCGACATCAGACCGGCACGCGGGCGGGGTCGGGGATCAGGCGGCGGATGGCGCGGCGGGCGATGGCGATGGCGGCGAAGAGGAGGAGCCACCAGACGAGGCCGCCGATGAGGATGCGGACAAGGAAGGCGATCGTCTGGGTGAGCATGGTGAGGCCGCTGGTCCACGCGGTCGAGATCTCGTTTGTGAACGAGTCGAGCATGGAATCCTGCTTGGGGGCGGGCTTGGGGGCGTCGTCGGGGCGGAGGATGACGAG
>DASZWV010000385.1:0-2982 GCA_035546115.1 Phycisphaerales bacterium | reverse complement strand
TCTGCACGAGCGCCAACGAGTTTTCCACCGCCGGCGCGTTGGCCGCGAGCGGATTGCCGACCGGAACGCCCTTCGTGGTCGCGAGCGGTGAACCGCCCACGCTCGTGTTGCACGCCAGGCGCAGCTCCTCCGCCGAGAGTTGGTACCACGCACCTCCCGGCTCAATGATCCTGTACCGATTGGGACGCCCATCCGAGTTGTACCCCATGGGCTCGATCGCCTGCAGGTCGTTGAGCTTTCGAACCGCAAACCCGTTGCGCTCGCCATACGCCCGGATGCGCCTGACGAGATCCCCCTTCGGTCGCTCCACCGTCCAGCGATACAGGGGCGAGGCCGTGCACGCAGACTCGCGATGATGGTCCTGGATCGGCCCCGCGAGGTTGTACTCAAAGCCGGGCCCCGTCGGCCAGGTGTCCCTCGCCGCGGCTGTTCGACCGCCGCAGGTGCTGGAGAAATACGCCCGCAGCAGCCGGTCGCCATCCTTGAGCACGATGCCGCGAGTCGACCGCACCGCCTCGCGAACGGGCGTGTTCGCGGTCGCGCCGCCGTACACCTGGTCCTTGTCGCTGCACTCGACGTCGAAACCCGCGCCCGCGGTGATGCTCCGCTCGCGCTCCTGCAGCGCGTAAGTGCGCGCCGCGACCGCCTGAGCCTGGTACGCCGCCAGCGGCCAGTTGGGCAGCATCTCCTTGGCAACGACCCCCGGGAGGTATTCCTCGACGCCGACGAACTCGACGGCGTCAAAGAGGCCCTCGCGCAGATCCGTCCGGGCCGTCAGGCGGATCGTCCCGGGATAGACGCCCGAGTTCATCGCCAGCAACTGGCCCGGCCCGCCGCTCGGCGTGACGACGAGCGAGGCCGTCGCCGGATACATCACGCACGTGGGGTTGCCGATCGTCGCCTGCCCCGCCGCGATGTCGCACACGAGCCACTGCCCGCCCTTGAGCGCAACGCACACCCCGCTCGGCCCGCCACGCTTCTCGGACTTTGCGCCGGGAGGCAGCGCGACCGCGCCGCGCGGATCTCCCTGTCCGATGAGCACGCCCCCCGTCGCCCCGATCTTCACGCCATCCACGGCCGTCAGGATGCGCACTCGCATCTCGGGCTCGCCGGCGACCGGGACCGAATCGATCGTCGGCAGTTTCGGCAGGTCGTCGCGATGGACGACCGAAGAGCCGTGGCCGGGGGTCGATCTGGCCGCGGCACGATGCGACGACGTCTCGCACGAGGCGAGCGAGATCGCCACGGCGATGCCCGAGGCCGCCAGCAGCCCGCCCGCCGCGAACGTGATGACCTTCCCGCCGCCCCCCAACGCACGCACGAAGTTCGCGAGTTTCACGCGAAGATCATCGAGCCGTCGGCGACGCCGGCCGCACTCTTTCACGCGGCATTCTCGCGCCGGTCCTTCGGTTGGATTCCGCTCTCGCATGGATCCCGCCACGCTCCTACGACCTGGCATCCTCCGCGCGCTTCTCGCTCCCCGGCGGCACGCCGATGTCCTCGTTCCACAGTTCCGGGTGGGCCGCGATGAACTCCCGCATCAGGGCGATGCACCGCGCATCGTTCAGAACGCGAACTTCCATCCCCGCCGCCTTGAGCCAGTCCTCGCGCCCCTGGAACGTCTTGTTCTCGCCGATGATCACGCGCGGGATGCGGTGCAGAACCGCCGTTCCGCTGCACATCGCGCACGGGCTGAGCGTGCTGGCGAGGGTCAGTGTGTGCCAGTCGCGCCGCCGCCCGGCCGCCCGGATGCAGGCAGTCTCGGCATGGGCCGTAGGGTCGCCCTGCTGCACCCGGAGGTTGTGCCCGAGCGCCACGACGATGCCCCGCTCGTTCACGAGGGCCGAGCCGATCGGAATCCCGCCCTCCGAGCGACTCTTCAGCGCCTGCTCGTAGGCGGCTTCCAGCGCGAGCCGATCGATCTCATCCTGCGTCATGCTCGGATGCTACTCCCCGGCATGCCCGATCCACCGGATTCCGACTTGGCGCGGCACGCCGACTTTGGTACGCTCCAAACAAATGCCGTCCATTGACTCATCCGCACGGTCGCTCCTCCGCCTCACCCTCGCCCCCGGCCTCGGCCCGATCCTCATTCGAAGGGCGATCGAAGCCTTTGGCTCCGCAGACGCGGTTCTTGGTGCGACCGCAGCAAGTCTCCGGCGCGTGAAGGGCATCGGAGAGGTGCTCGCGCGCCAAATCGCCGCGGCCATCCCCGAAACCGATCGCCTCGCCGACGAGGAACTCGCCCTCGCTAAGACGCTCGGCGTTGACCTGCTCGCGATCGGCTCTCCGGCGTATCCGCCCCTCCTGGCGCAAACGCCCGATCCTCCCCCACTGCTCTACGTCAGGGGTCAGATCTCTCCGGGCGCACTCGATCGCTACCCGGTCGCCATCGTCGGTTCGCGTTCGTGCACGATCTATGGACGCGAGCAGTCCGAGCGATTTGCCGAGCACTTGGCCGGATCCGGATTGACGATCGTCTCGGGCGGCGCACGTGGCATTGATGCCGCGGCCCACCGGGCAGCCCTACGAGCCAAGGGCCGCACCATCGCCGTGCTCGGATGCGGGCTTGCCGAGTGCTACCCGCCCGAAAACAACGAGCTGTTCGATCAGATCGCATCCGGCTCGGGGGCGGTCGTGTCCGAGTTGCCCCTCCGCACGCCGCCAAATGCGGAGAACTTTCCGGCACGAAATCGCATCATCTCGGGCCTTTCCCTCGGAGTGCTCGTGATCGAGGCCGGGCGCAAATCGGGAGCCCTCATCACCGCGCGCCTGGCCGCGGAAGATCACGGGAGGGAGGTGTTCGCTCTGCCCGCCCGCGTGGACTCATCCGCGGCCGAGGGCTCGCTGGAGCTCATCAAGTCCGGCGGGGCCCAGATGGTGACCCATCCGGCGGACATCCTCCAGGCACTGGAGACGCCCGCCCGCCACCTCTTTCATGGAACGCACGAGCATCGGTACGCAAGACCGGAGACACATGGT
>DASZWV010000384.1:0-2528 GCA_035546115.1 Phycisphaerales bacterium | reverse complement strand
GCCCCCCCCACCCCGCTGCTACACTGCTCACGGTCCGCATTCCCGGATTCCCGGAACTCCAAGGAGACATCCCATGCCGCTGCGCCCCACCAAGGTGTTCTCGCCTCGCGCGATCGCCCCCGCTCTCGCCGCGCTCACGCTCGCCGCGGCCGCGCCACTCGCCGTGGCCCAGGTGCAATACATCTCCCGCACCGGCACCTTCCACGTCATCGCCGGCGCGACCGATCGCTCCATGACCCTCCCGCTCTCCAGCGGCGACTCCGACCACACCGACTACATCACACAGGACAGCGCCCCCTGCACCCCCGCCGCGATCGGCACCGCGAGCATGGCCACCACCCTCCACCCCGACTCGTTCGCCTTCATCGCCACCGGCCTGTCCTCCGCCGACCCCTCGCTGTGCGGCAACGCGGCCGAGGGCATGGCCCTCACCAGCGAGGACATCCTCTTCACGGTCGCCTCTCCCATCCAGGTCTCCCTCACCGGCACCCTCGACGCCTGCTCCAGCTCCGTAGCCGCGGTCGATCCCTCGCTCTCCATCTCCCTCGTCGGCCCGGGCGGAGTCAACTACCAGTTCGCCGACCAGGGCTCGTTCGATCATGATTTCACCGAGTGCCTCTCCCTCATCCCCGGCACGTACCACCTGGTCTGCACGGCCCAGACCGTCTCCGCCTCGAGCGAGGGCGGCTGGCTCTCCGCGACCTACGGCCTCGAGTTCCACATGACGGCCACGAGCGGCGATGCGCCGCAGGCCTCGCCCTCATCCTCTTCCATCTGCCCCGGCGGCCAGACCGTGCTGAGCGTTCCCAAGCCCGCGGCCGGCACGTTCGCCTACCAGTGGCGGAAGAACGGCGTCGCGCTGAGCGACACCACGCGCATCACGGGCTCGACCACCAACGCGATGACGATCACCGGCGGCGTCCCCGGCGATGCCGGGTCCTACGACTGCCTGGTCACCGGCGCGTGCGACACGCTCACGAGCACCGCCGCCACGCTCTCCTTCTGCGCCGCCGACTTCGACTGCTCCGGCCAGGTCTCGCCGCAGGACGTCCTGAGCTTCGTGAACGCCTGGCTCGCGAGCGACCCGCGCGCCGACATCAACGGCGGCGGCATCGCCATCTCCGACATCTTCGACTTCCTCAACGCCTGGTTCGCCGGCTGCTGACCCGACGGATCCATCGAGCACGGATCGTCCCGGATCCCCGGCGCGCTCGGCGGCGCGGCGCCCGAGTCCTCCTGGTGCACCGCCGCCAAGATGAAGAGCACCGCCACGACCGTCAAGGACTACCTCGCCTCGCTCCCCGAGGAGGGGGGCCGGCGCGCGGCCGTTTCCACCGTGCGCCGGTTCATCCTGGACCACCTCGACAGGAACATCGTGGAGTGCATGCAGTACGGCGTGATCGGCTATTGCGTGCCGCACACCGTCTGGCCCCACGGCCACCACACCAACCCGAAGCTCCCGCTCATGTACATGGGCCTGTCGTCGCAGAAGAACGACATGGTCGTGTACATGCTCTTCCTGCACCACAACGAGCCCGAGCGGAAGTGGTTCGACGCCGCGTGGAAGGCCACCGGAAAGAAGAACTATCTTGAGGTGAGCGGCGGCGGGTGCTGCCTGCGGTTCAAGAAGCTCGAGGACCTCTCGCTGGATGTGATCGCCCAGGCCATGCGCCGCGTGCCGGTGCAGGAGTACCTGGAGAACCGCATCGCCATGCTGGCGCGCATCGGCAGGGGGCCGGATGGCAAGCCGCTCAAGAGCGCGGCAGGCGGGAGCGCGGATGGCGCAAGGCGCACCGCGGCGAAGAAGCCCGCCGCAAAGCCCGCCAAACGAGCAAGGGCCAGGACCACCAAGCCCAAGCACGCTCCAAGTCGCGCGAGGTAACTGGCCAGAGCGGCGGTCTTCGCCCGCGGATTGGGCGGGCGGGGAGGAGGGCGGGGCGAGAGCGCGGGGTCCGCCGAACCACCAATCCGGGTGTCCCCAACTCAGGCCATGCCAATAAAACCGCCTCCGCCGCCGCGCCATCGCCGCTCCGCCGCGAAAAACCGCTCGAGGATGCGGGAAACCTTCGCAGGTATGCGAGAAACCTGTTGAGGTATGCGACAAACCTGAACCGGTATGCGACAAACCGGAACAGGTACGCGGCATACCAGTCGAGATATCCGGCAAACCGGAACAGGTATGGGGCAAACCGGAACAGGTACGGAGCAAACATTGGCAGACATGCCGCGCACCTTCGCAGGGATGCGGCATCCCGCGAGCACGACGCCGCGGCCAACAACTGGAACTCAGACCAAAGGCGCACATTCCGCGCCCCGGCCGTCGGAGTCCGACCATCCCCAGACCCCCATTACCTGCCGGCCCAAGGGCCAAACGACGGTCGACCGGCCACCGTCAGGCAGGTTATCAAAGAAAGAGAACCCCCCGACCGCGACGCCGCGTTGCCGACCGGGATGCGGCATCCATGAGGCACGATGGATCGCCGCGAAGCCGCCAAGCGCAGATTCCGCGCCCGGCGATGAGCCCTCGG
>DASZWV010000383.1:0-1703 GCA_035546115.1 Phycisphaerales bacterium | reverse complement strand
CGGTCCTCTTGGCGGGCGGCGGGGCCTGGTTCCTCGATGTGTGTGCTCGCCGCCGCGAACGCGCGGGCCGCTGCCCGAACTGCCGCTACGACCGCACCGGCCTCGCCGCGGGGGTGGTGTGTCCGGAGTGCGGGGCGGGAGCTGCCGGGGGAGATGGCGGCGCGGGCGTGTAACGCGGAAGGGACGCTGGGCTCCGGGTCGGAGCATCGCACGCGCAGGGCTTGCGCTCGCGGAAGTGCGGCGGCGAGTGTGGGATGCGCGACGGAGCGGCTCATTTCCACGGCCGCGTATCGCAAACATGGGGCGGAGAGACGCAGAGATGGGGCTGCGCGTCGCAAACACAGAGCTGAGGACCTCAGAGATGGGGCTGAGGCACGCAAACACACGGCCGAGGAGCTCAGAGATGGGGCGGAGCTCCGCAAAGACATGGCCGAGCGTCTCAGAGAGAGGGCTGAGGACCGCAGACATGGAAATGCGACTCTCGGAGATGGAGATGAGGTGCGCAGAGAGGGAGTTGCGTGGTTCTCGGGCGCAGCGGTGGGAAGGTACTCCCCGTAGGCGGCGGTGAGTCGGTCCGATCGTCCGCCCGGGCCTGCGCGGCCGATATCTTTGCCGATGCGTTGGTCGCTCCGCGAGCCCGACGGTCCCCTTCGGTCCCTCCGCCATGACTTCCACCACCAAGCCCGGCCGATCACCCATGCCCATCGGCCTTGTGTGCGCGCTGCTCGGGTGGCATCTCGTGTACGTGCTGGCCGCGGCTTTTCCGAGCGATTTCACGCTCGGGCTTGTGCGGCTCGGACTGTGGGCGCTGGCCGCCGCGGCCGTCGTCGCGTTGCCGTTCATCGCCTGGAAGCGCCGTAGTAAGCCATTTGTCGCTGTTGCCGTCGTGCTCGTGCTCCTGATGGGCGCGCAGTGGCGGTGGGGAATCGAGGTGGGCCTTCGCGCGCGCTTCGCGATCCTGCATGCACGGCTCTCTGCCGATATGCTGGATGTGTTCAAGGGGTTTCCGGCCACGCACTGGCGTGGTGCGCGTGGCGTGCAGGTCGAAAAACAGCCCGATGGGCAGCCCCGCGCCGTGGCGTTTGTGGATGACGGCCTGATCGACAACTGGTCCGGGTTCGTGTATGCGCCCGGCGGTGGGGCGATGAGCGACGGCAGGGTCGAGCCTTCGCTCGCGCAGTGCACGCGGATGCACCCGATCCCATCGCCCATGCGCGGATGGTTTGGGGGCGACATGACGTACGCCATTCCGCTCGGTGATGGGTGGTACTACTGCTGGTTCACCTGACGGCAGCGGCGTGCCTCACAGCGTTGTCGCCGTCGAGACCGTGATCGCCGACCCCTCCGCGAGGATCGCCGAGAACGGCACAGCATCCTGCATCACGCCCCACTCGGGCCCGTACAGGCGGGCCCAGTCGACGTCGACCCGTACGCTCGCCTGCTGGTGGATGCGCCAGGTCGGGTGGACGACCTCGTACATGAGCGTCCTGCCGTCGCGTGTCCGGCCGAAGCCCCACTGGTGCTCCTTGAGCAGGTGCTCGGTGGTGGCGTCGTGCGGGGTGTGCAGCGTGGGGGAGGCGGTAGCGGCGAGGGTGTGCCTGGCGTGGTTGAAGTCGACGGTGCAGGTCGCTCGAAACGGAAGTGCCGAGTGCGGAGTGCCGAGTGCCGGGTGCGCCGAAGAAGCCCGCACCCGGTCGATCTCG
>DASZWV010000382.1:0-5402 GCA_035546115.1 Phycisphaerales bacterium | reverse complement strand
ACCCCACCGGTGGGGTCATCACACACTTCCTTCCCATCTTTGTCTTTTCCCGCCCGGCTAAGGGCGGACCTTCCTGCGACATCGTGCGCGAGGCGATGGTCCGCCCTTCGCCGGGCGGAAACGCGAAGGCAGAAAGAAAGGAAGGGCCCGCCGACCGGTGGCTTGCTCGCAAAGCCTCGCCGCGCCACCGGCAACCGTCGTGCGCACTTCGTGCGAGGACCAAATCAGCTCGGCTTTGTGACGCTCGCTCCACCCGCCCCCCCGCTCCCGCTCCCGCACTCCGGACACACCGCCCCCGCCGCAAGCCCCGCGCGGTCGTAGTTGCAGTTCGGACAGCGGCCGACACGCTCGCGACGGCGGGCGAGGGTGTCGAAGTGCCAGGCGAGCGCGGTCACCATAAGTAGAAGAGCGGCCACCGGCCAGACTGGGAACTCAGCAACCCAGTCACCGTTTGGCGAGTGATAGAAGAAGTGTCCTCCCCAATCGAACGCCCAAGCCCGCGGATGTTCGTCCCAGTGATTGGGACCCTGCATAATGACTCCCCATTGACCGCCAAAGTCCACCGGCATGTCCCTTGTCCACATGAGGCAAATCAGACCATGTCGGACTGTGGCCTTTCGAAATACGCACGACCATCCGATGCTCGCCCACCCGCTTCCGATCCACACCGCCACCAGCAGCAACGTCACCGCCACGCCGCCCCACTTGATCGTCTTGCGGATTCTGGGGTGCGGCTTCATGGTGCTGCCCCCCCACCGCTCCCGCACTCCGGACACTTCGCACCCCCCGCGATCCCCGCGCGGTCGTAGCTGCACTTCGGGCACACTCCCGCGCGCCTGCGGAGGCGGTTCAGCGCGTCGGGTAGGCATGCCGCGCCAGTGACGAACAGCGCGACCGCAAGAGGCAGCCAGAGCGGGCCGAACCAAATAGATCCCTCCGCGCCGGAGTCATAATGCCAGCCGAGCAGGCGAACTTCCTGCGGGTCTGCCGGCGTCGCCTTGTGGCGGAACACGTGGCTTGAGCCCTTGAAATACAAGCACATCACGCTACCGCGGCTTATCCGGAAAGATCGTTCACCGATTATGAACAGGTCCGCGGTGCTCTCGCTACGAATCCACACCACCACCAGCAGCAGAGTCACCGCCGCGCCGCCCCACTTGATCGTCTTGCGGATTCGGGGGTGGGGCTTCATGCGGGCGTACTCCCACACTCCGGACACACCGCCCCCGCCGCAAGCCCCGCGCGGTCGTAGTTGCACTTCGGGCAGAGGTTCAGCGCCATCGCGCGACGCCGGGCCGCCCCGTCCAAGTGCCAAGCCACCGCGGACGCTATCGCGCCCAGAAGAGCCGCGAAGCCAAGGTGCGCCTCCGCATCCGGCCGGTATGCGCGCTCGCCGGTGTACGCCCACCAGGAATCCTTTGAGTCCTTGCCCGGACCCCACGCAAAGTTCGGCGAAAACTCAGGGGGAGCGGGATGGACGTAACCCGCAAAGAGCGTGCCCCATCTAACCGAGACCCAGAAGCCGTCCGCGGTTGTCCATACATGGCACGTATTGGAAGTCCCCACCGCCGCAGGCCCGCAGATCAATGCGGCAGCGAGCCCGCCCCACTTGATCGTCTTGCGGATTCTGGGGTGCGGCTTCATCGCGAGTGAGTTTATCACAAGGGCCGTTCGAACCTCGCCAGTTCCTCGGGCCGAAGGCCATCAGCAGAACATGACCCGCGCGCTGTCGGTTGACGCCGAGCCCTCCCTGACGGTCGGGCTGCATGTTCCCGCCCGGCTGCTTAACCTGCTCTCCCCCAGATGCCCGCCGATCCTCGTGATACTCCCGCGATGCGCCAGTACTTCCGCTTCAAGCGGCAGCACCCGGACTGCACGCTCCTGTTCCGCATCGGCGACTTCTACGAGATGTTCGACGATGATGCGGTGCGGGTCTCCCAGGCGATCGGGCTGACGCTCACGCAGCGGACCGAGGGCGTGCCGATGGCGGGCGTGCCCTTCCACCAGCTCGAGACGTACCTGCGGAAGCTGCTGAGCGCGGGGTTCCGCGTGGCGGTGTGCGAGCAGACGGAGACTCCCGAAGCGGCGAGGGAAAGGGGGGGAGGGGGTGCGGTGATCGAGCGGGCGGTGACGCGGGTGCTCACGCCCGGGACGCTGGTGGATGAGTCGCTGCTGGAGTCGGATGCGCCGAGTGCGCTGGGGGCGGTGTGCTTTGTTGGAGAGGGCGATCATTCGCCGGCGAGCGTGGCGGTGATCGATCTGTCCACGGGGCGGTTCGAGCTGTTCGAGTCGAGCGCGGAGACGCTCGCGGATGAGCTGTCGCGGCGGGGCGTGACGGAGCTGCTGTACGCGCAGACGGCCGATGGCAAGGAGCCGCCGCGGGTGAAGGCGCCGCTGGGCGCGCTCGGGATCTCGGGGACGCCGGTGCCGTCGTGGTATTTCCGATTGGATGAGGCCCGCGAGGCGGTGCTCAAGCAGTACGGTGTGGCGACGCTGGATGGGTTTGGGTTGTCGCCGGAGGATGATGGGGTTCGCGTGGCGGGGGCGGCGCTGCGGTACTTGCAGACGACGCAGACGCCGGAGGATGCTGGGGGAACGGCGGGGACGAATGGCAACGCACAGAAGCGGACGCTGGCGCACCTGCAGCCGCCGAAGCGCGAGCAGGCGTCGAGCTTCTGCGTGCTGGATGGAACGACGCTGCGGTCGCTGGAGGTCCTGCGGACGATCCGCGGTCTGCCGAATGAGGCGGAGACGGATGGATCGCTGCTGGGCATCTTTTCCGCATCGCGAACTTTTCCCGGCTGCCGGACGGCGATGGGCAAGCGGCTGCTGCGTGAGTGGCTCTGCCGCCCCCTCTGCTCGATCGAGGCGATCGCGGCGCGGCAGAGGTGCGTGGCGACGCTGATCGAGGATCGCCAGTCGGCGGGTGCGCTCGCCGCGGCGATGGAGAACGTGCAGGACATCGCCCGGATCGCGGGGCGGCTCGCGCTGGATCGGGCCAACCCGCGGGACCTCTGCGCCCTTGGCCGCTCGCTGTCGCAGGTTGCGCCGGTGGGCGAGGCCATCACGAACGCTCCGGCGTTTGCATCGCAGCTCGCGAGGATCGAGGAGCTCAAGGCAAGGCTGGGGCCGCTGAGCGAGCGGATCGCCGAGCGGTGCGTGGATGATCCGCCGCCGCACCTGCGCGAGGGCGGGCTGTTCCGGGATGGGTTCGATCCGGAGCTGGATGAGGCGCGGCGGCTCAAGGGGGACGGCGCGGCGTGGATGGCCGAGTACCAGGCGCGGCTGATCGAGGAACACCAGCTGCCGAGTTTGAAGGTCGGGTACAACCGGGTGTTCGGGTACTACATCGAGCTGCCGTCGGCGCAGTCCAAGCGGGCCCCGGACCAGTTCACCCGCAAGCAGACGCTCAAGAACGCGGAGCGGTACATCACGCCGGAGCTCAAGGACTTTGAGCAGCGGGCCTCGACGGCCGAGGCCCGGGCGCTGGCGCGGGAGCAGGCGCTCTTCGAGGACCTGTGCGAGCGGGCCCGGGCGTTGATCGCGCCGATCTCGGCGTTCGCGGACACGGTGGCGGAGCTGGATGTGCTGGCATGCTTCGCGGAGAAGGCGCTCAAGCGGCGATGGGTGCGGCCGGACATCGTGGAGGAGCCGATTCTGGGATTGGAGCAGGCGCGGCATCCGGTGCTGGATGAGCGGCTGGAGCAGAGCTTCGTGCCCAATGACCTGTGGCTGGGCGCGGGGGCGGCGGGGCGGCTGGGGACGTGGTCGGATTCGGAGAGGTGTCAAGGTGGCGAGGTGGCGAGGTCTCAAGGGGAGGACGCCGGATCGGCGCCCTCGACACCTGGACACCTTGGCGCCTTGACACCTTCCCTCGCTCTGATCACCGGCCCGAACATGGCGGGCAAGAGCACGTTCATCCGGACGGCCGCGCTGCTGACGCTGCTGGCGCACACGGGGTCGTTCGTCCCGGCGGATCGGGCGGTGGTCGGGCTGACGGACCGGATCTTCACGCGGATCGGGGCGGACGATGCCCTGCACGCCGGGCAATCGACGTTCATGGTGGAGATGACCGAGACGGCTCGGATTCTCAACCACGCGACGGCACGGTCGCTGATCATCCTGGATGAAATCGGGCGGGGGACTTCGACGCTGGATGGGTTGAGCCTGGCGTGGGCGATTGCGGAAACTTTGGCGGGAAGGTGTCGAGGTGTCAAGGTGTCGAGGTGTCAAGGGGAAGGCGCCGATGCCGAATCCCTCGACACCTCTCCCCGCACGCTCTTCGCGACGCACTATCACGAGCTGACCGACCTGGAGGAACTGCTCCCCGGGCGCATCATCAACCTGCACGTGTCCGTGCGCGAGTGGGGCGAGGAGATCGTGTTCCTGCATCGCATCCTGCCGGGCCGGACGGATCGGTCGTACGGGGTTCACGTGGCGAAGCTGGCGGGCTTGCCCGCGCCGACCGTGGCGCGGGCCAAGGAGATTCTGGAGACGCTGGCCGTGCAGCATCATGGGCCCTCCTCCCCCGCGCCCGCCGGGGAGGTGTCGCGAGCCAAGCGAACGACGGAGGGGGGCGGCCGCGCTTCGAGAGACGGCCAGCTCGCGCTGTTCACGGAGTACGTGCCCCATCCGGCGGTCAACACGCTGCGCGAGATCAAGCTCGACAGCCTGTCGCCCATGCAGGCGTTCGATGTGCTGCGGAAGCTCAAGGACATGACCGAGGATGGACCCAAGGCTTCCACTTGATGCCCGGGTGCCTCGTGCCTTGATGGCTTCTTCTCGACCGCCCCTCCCCTACCATCGCCCCCAACCCCCCCAAAGGCACGGAGGCGGATCGAATGAAGAACGTCCTGGTTCTCGGCGGCGGAAAGGTCGGCAAGTCGGTCGCGGAGCTTCTGCTGGCGTGCGGGCGCGGCGAGTATCGCGTCACGCTCGCGGACCGCGACGAGGGGAGCCTGCGCGAGGCGGCGGAGAACCTTGCGCGGCTGAAATCGCTGGTGCCGCACAAGACCGAGTTCGTCACGAAGAAGATCGATGCGAGCGACAAGTCGGCGGTGCGGGCGGCCCTGAAGGATCAGCAGTACGTGGTGTGCATGCTGCCGTACAACTTCGTCGCGGGGATCGCCGAGGCGGCCAACGAGGCGGGCGTGCACTACTTCGATGTGACCGAGGACGTGGAGACCACCGACCAGGTCAAGGCCATCGATGCGGGCGGGCGGGCGAGGGTGGCCCTCGTGCCGCAGTGCGGCCTTGCGCCGGGGTACATCGCGATCGCCGCGTACGACCTGACGCGCGACTTCACGATGCTGCACGACCTGACGCTGCGCGTCGGGGCGCTGCCGCAGTTTCCCACCAACGCGCCGAAGTACAACATCACGTGGTCGGCGGCGGGCGTGGTC
>DASZWV010000381.1:0-2217 GCA_035546115.1 Phycisphaerales bacterium | reverse complement strand
AGGTCGCCGACCTGATCAAACTGATCGACGACCTCGCCGAGCGCACCAACGTCGTCGCCCTCAACGCCTCCGTCGAGGCCTCCCGCTCCGGCCCCGCCAGCCGCACCTTCGCCATGCTCGCCGATGAGGCCCGCCGCCTCTCCGAGCAGGCCCAGTCCGCCGCCGCCGAGGCCGCCCAGACCGTCCAGTGCCTCAACGCCGAGACCCACGCCGCCTGCGAGAAGGTCTCCGGCAGCGAGTCCCAGCTCCGCCAGGGCGCGGCCGTCGCCTCCAAGGCCCGCGCCGACTACGAGACCATCTCCTCCCGCACCTTCACCGTCGCCGGCGCCGTCCAGAAGGCCGGCCTCGCCGCCGAGTCCTTCGGCGCCTCCGCCGCCCAATCCGAAGCCGCGGCCACGCAGCTCGCCAACCGTTCCAGCCACATGCTCTCCGTCATGAAGCGTTTCAAGCTCGACACCACCAAGCTCGTCCCGGTGAACAACCGCTCCAGCGGCGTGGTCGTCGAGCAGGTCCCCACGGCCGTCTGAGAGAGCGTCCGCTCGGGGTGCTTCCAGGAGAGCCCCGAGCGCAAGCTCGGGTCGGTGCGAATGATCGCAGCGGCACCCAACGCGCACGCATCGAACGCCCGGAGCGCCGGCGAGTTCCCTGCCGTGGCCGTACGCCCACGGTCTCGTTTCCGCGCTGACCGCCCGTCAACGAACTTCCGCGAGCCCGAGCGGGGCAAAGCTGCTCCCTCCCCGACCCGCGCCACGAGCTAACGTCTGCCCCCGGAGGTCGCGTTGCCCAAGGCCCCAACCAGATCGAGCGACCTCCCCAGAGGCGTCTACAGCGAGCTCCACCTCCACCTCGGCGGCGCGATCCTCCCGAACATCCTCTACTCCTACCTCCGCCGCCAGATCGGCGCCGAGAACGGCACCCACCCGCTCCTCCGGCGTTTTTCCACGCACGAGAAGTTCGAGTCCTTCTTCGCCCGCAAACACAAGTCGCTCGCCGACTACCTCGGCATGCACACCCTCGTCGAAGAGATCCAGCGAGCCCACTCGCTCCGCTACTTCATCCAGAAGCTCATCCGCGGCGCGGTCCTCTTCGACAACCTCGCCTACATGGAGCTCCGCTACACCCCCTTCCTCCGCACCGACGCCCTCCTCAACGAAGACCAGCGCATCCGCCAGATGGAGGAGGTCGTCCAGACCATCGCCGAGGCCGCCGTCAGCCAGCCGCACTACCCCCTCGTCTTCCGCCAGATCCTCTGCGTCCACAGCAGGCTCTCGCCCAAGGTGAACAAGGCGATCGTCGAACTCGCCATCGCCAACCAGGGCCCCAAGGCCTCAAAGCTCGGCACTCGGCACTCGGCACTCGGCACTTCCCCCCACAACGGCTCAGTCATCGCCATCGACATCGCCGGTCCCGACGCCCTCTACCGCACGCGACTCCCCGAACTCATCTCCCTCCTCAAGCTCGCCCGCAAGCGCGGCCTGCGGACCACCGGCCACGTCTTCGAGACCGCCCAGGGCCTCCACCCCGAGCTTCTGCCCTACCTCGACCGCATCGGCCACGGCATCCAGGTTCCCCTCCGCCAGCCGCGCCTGCTCCGGGATATCGCCAAGCGCAACCAGTGCCTCGAGGTTTGCCCGACCACCTACGTCCGCACCGGCACGCTCAAGGCCTACGAAGACCTCCGCGTCGTCCTCGCGCGCTGCTTCGACGCCGGCGTCCCCATCGCCATCTGCACCGACAACAGCGGCATGCACCAGGTCCGCCTCCCCATGGAGTTCGAGAATCTCCTCGTCCGCGACATCATCGACTTCCACCAGATGGAAGCCTGCCACAAGGCCGCGTTCGACCACGCCTTCGGCTGGCAAGGCCCCCCGCGCGAACTCTGAAACACAACTCCCGCGGTCACGCGGGGGGCAAGCGGGCAATACGCCGCTTCGCCGAATCTGGCATGCTCGAGCGGGCCGCGATACCGAAACTCACCGGAAAGATGGCTACGCCGCCGGCGCCAACCTCCACCGCCGCGTCTGCCAGGCCCACCACAACCCCAGCCCGATCCCAAAGATGATGTGAGCCGTCAGCGTCACCACGATAAACAGCTGCGTCTGCTTGATCCCGAAGAACCCCGAATACGGCGAGATCAGCAGGCACACCTCCAGCGCCACGGCCATCACGATCCCCCACGCCACCGACTTCCACCACCCCCCCCCACCCCCCCCCCCC
>DASZWV010000380.1:0-2943 GCA_035546115.1 Phycisphaerales bacterium | reverse complement strand
GGGGGGGGGGGTGGGGGGGGGGGGTGGGGGGGCGGGGGGGGAGAGGCGGAGCGGGGGCGCGGCCGGGCTGGGACCGGCGGGTTCGGCGGCGTGCGCGGGGGAGAGGTTGGGCTGGCTGGCGTCTGCGGACATGGGAATGTGCGGGAGCGAACCCCGGTTCATCGACCGGAACTCGCGTCCGGATAAGCGAGGGTCAGGGGGTGTAGGTGACGGCGCAGCCGGGGGCCTCGGTGAGGCGGACGGCGGCGAGGCGGGGGACGGGCGCGCCCTTGGGCGTGATGGATGGGAGGCCGGCGGTGATGCGGTCGGCGAGGTGTTTGGCGATGAGCTCGGCGCTGGGGTTGAAGGGGAGCTTGTCGTTGAGGTTCTGGTTGTGCAGGGGGTGGACGATGTCGTTGATGAGGCGCTCGAGGGCGTGGAAGTCGAGGAGGAGGCCGTCGGCGTCGAGGCGCTCGCCCTGGAGGGTGACGGTGAGGTGGAAGTTGTGGCCGTGGAGGGGCTCGCGCCCGCCCGGCCCCGCAGCGCCCGCGATGGCGAGCGCGTGGGCGGCGCAGAACTCTTTTTCCACGCTGATCTGGAACATGAGCGAGTATAGAGGGGACTCGGGGGGACCCGGACAGAGGCCGAGTTTGCGCGGGGAATTCGCGGAGTTTTCGGGCGTTGGGTGAAGCGAGGGCGGGATCGGGACGATCAGGACCGAGAACCGTGGCACGGCGCGAAGCGCAGAACGCGGAGCGCCCATCAGGAAGCGGAACCCATGGCGAGCATCTCGGTGAACGAACTTCGGGCGGGCGTGCGGCTTGCGTATGACCTGCGCGATGCGGAGGGGCGGCTGCTGCTGGCGGCGCGCAAGCCGCTGTCGGAGGCGGTGCTGGGCGCGCTGACGAAGCGGAAGGTTGAGGAGCTGACGATCCATGACGGCGCGGAGTTGCCGGAGGCGGTTCGCGCCGGCGGGGCGAATCGTGCGTGGCTGATGGCGGCGGGCGTGGTGCGCGACGTGGATGAGGGGGAAGAGACGGGCGTGCCGGAGGCGGCCGCGCCGGAACCGGATGCGCCGAGCGCGGAAGTGGGGAGCGCGGAGAGCGATGAGGTGCGGGCGAAGATCCGGCGGATCGAGCATCGGCGCGTGGTGGCGCGGGTGCGGTCGATCCTGCGGTCGGCGGCGGATGAGATCATCGCGGCGCGCACGCCGCGGTGGAGGAGGCTGCCGGTGACGGTGGAACCGGAGCGGGAGGGTTGTCCGGAACGGCGGCGGGCGGACTTTGGCGCGGCGCAGGTTCCGACGGTTGCGGAGGTGCGCGAGCGGGTGGGGATCGTGGGGCGGATGTACGCGCGCCTGGCTTCGGGCGAGGCCGTGGGCGCGGGGACGCCGATTGCGCTGGTGGACGAGATGATCGAGGAGATGCTGCGCGAGCCGCTGGCGGCGATGGCGCGGATGATCGTGTGCGTGCGGGAGGATGGGTCGGGGGACCTGAGCCTGCACGCGTACGCGACGGCGGGCGTGTGCGTGGCGATTGCGCTGCGGATGGGGTGGTCGGAGGGCGATGCGCGGAGCGCGGGGTTGACGGGGCTGCTGGCGGATTGCGGGCTGACGCTTCTGCCGTGGGACATCCGGTCTGTGCCGCGGGAGTTGACGGATGTGGAGATGAACGCGCTGCGGCGGCATCCGGCGTGGTCGGCGGGACTGCTGGAGCTGATCCACGAGGATGGGGCGTATGTGATGGATGAGGCGGTGCAGCTTGGGGTGTATCAGCACCACGAGCGCGAGGATGCGCTGGGGTATCCGACGCGGGCGCGGTGCGAGACGATCCATGATCTGGCGCGGGTGTGCGCGGTGGCGGACACGTTCGTGGGATTGATCTCGGCGCGGGCCCACCGGCCGGGGATGACGCCGGAGAGCGCGCTGGCGGAGGTGGTGCGGTCGGCGAACGCGGGGACCTTGGCGCGGGCGATGGTGCGCGGGCTTGCGCTGGCGCTGGGGCTCAAGGCTTCTTCGGAGGTTGTGGTGCCGGGGCGCGGGGGGCGCGTGGCGGCCTGAAGTGGAACTCAAGGCAGGTCCACAGAGGACACAGAGGCAACACAGAGGACTCAGAGGAAGGCGAAAGAAGAAGGCACCGATGCATGAGGCATCGAGGCATCGAGGGATTGCGCGCGAACTGGATGGGATGATGGATGGTCTAACGGGTTGGCCGCGGTGACTTGGGGAATACGCGGCGGCCTGGAGGCATTGCCATGCGTTGGTGCGCGCTTGTCGTTGTGGTGCTTGGGTGCATGTGCGGGTGTGTGGCTTCGTATGTCACGCCGGGCGCGGCGGCGGACTTTCGGGCCTTGGGGATTACGGCTGAGGCCGCGGCGAAGCAGACGGATTTTCCGATCGCGGAGAAGCTGGCGCGGAGGCCGCTGGCACCGTTTCCGGCGACGATCGCGATCGTGCGGGTGCAGGGGTCGGGGTATTGCTCGCACTCGGAACGCGGGTATGGACAGGGGCGATACAGCGTGGTGACGGCGCGGACGGTGGAGACGGATGAGCATGTGAAGACGATGAACGCGCTGCCGATGGTGCGCGGGGTTGCGCCGTTGAACCGGCTGGTGCTGCCGGATCGGCTGGAGAGCGAGCAGGATTTGCGGGTGGCGGCCGCGAGCGTGCAGGCGGACATGCTGCTGATGTACACGTTCGACACGGAGTTCGAGGTGGGCACGACGATCCCGTTCATGGGGACGATCACGCTCGGGGTGTTTCCGAACGAGAAGGCGAGCGTGTCGACGACGGCGAGCGCGGCGCTGCTGGACACGCGTAACGGGTACATCTATGCGCTGGATGAGGCGAGCGCGAAGGACACGCAGCTTGCCAACGCGTGGACGAGCAGGGATGCGGTGGATGAGTGCCGGAAGCGGACGGAGCAGCGGGCGTTTGACAAGTTGGTTGGGCAGTTTGGCGGGGCC
>DASZWV010000379.1:0-10233 GCA_035546115.1 Phycisphaerales bacterium | reverse complement strand
GGCTGCTGCTCCTGGGTCGCACCCTCCGTCGGGGTCGCCGCGGCGAGTTCGGCACCTTCCGGCTCCGCCTTCGGCGCGGCCACCGCCGCCTGCACCGTGTCAAGTTCCGTCAGCGGGGCCGGCTCATCGATCTCAACCGGCTCCTCAACGACCGCCTGCGCCACCGCGGCGCTCGGCTGCTCGGGGCCCCGACGCGGCGAGATCTCCGCGATCGTCGCCGCGGCCGCCGCGGCGCTCATCGCCATCGCGCCCAATGTCTGCACGCCGTAGCCCTCGGGCTGGTCGTCCTCGCCATCGGCGATGGCCCGAGCGCGGGCGTCCGCAAACTGGGCCCGATCGATGGCGATCACCAGGCCCAGCGCCGCCGCCGTCAGAATCCACCCCGTGCCGCCCGACGAGATCAGCGGCAGGGCGATGCCCTTGGTCGGCCCAAGGCCCGTGACCACCGCGAGGTTGATGATCGCCTGCACGCCCACGGTCGTCATGATGCCCAGGCCGATGAGCTTGAGCATCGGCGACTCCTCGCGACGGACGATCTGCCAGACCGACCACACGAGCGCCCCGAGCAGGAACAGCACCACAAGAGCCCCCGCCACGCCCAGTTCCTCGCAGATGATCGCGAAGATGAAGTCGGTGGTGTCCTCGGGGAGATACCCGAACTTCTGCAGGCCGCCACCGAGGCCGCGACCGAAGATCTGGCCGTTGGCCACGCTCACCATCGACTGGATCATGTGAAACCCCTTCCCCTGCGGGTCGAGGTAGGGATTCATGAACGACTCGATGCGGTGCAGGCGGTACTGGTTCTTGACGATCGCCAGCACCGCCCCCGCGATCGGAAGCGGACAGAGCAGGAAGAGCTGCCACATCCGCGCCCCAGCGGCCAGGAGCACCACGGTCGCGGCGACGGCGATCAGCGCCCCCGTTCCAAGGTCCTCGATGACCACGAATCCCGCGATCAGCCCGATCGCGATCAGCCCCGGCACGAGCCCGACCCAGAACGACTTCATCCGCGAGAGCGATCGCGCGGCGTACCAGGAGATCAGCAGCACCATCCCCCACTTGGCCAGCTCGCTCGGCTGCACCGACTCGAACCCCGGAACGTGCAGGTTCACCCAGCGGTGCGAGCCGTTCTTCGGAGATCGAATGCCGGGCACGTACACCGTCCCGAGCACGACGAGCATCCCGACCACCGCCGCCCACACCGGCCAAAGGTTGACGTACTCGCGACAAATCGCCCGCACCCACGCGGGGGAGAGCACCGGCTCATCGATCACCGGCTCGCTCGGATCGGTCCGCCCGGCTCCGGCCGAACACGCCCCAGCCAGCCGCCGAACCGGGAGCATGGCGCACACGGCAAGGGCCAGCATGGCGATCCCCGCGTAGATCGTCGAGCGTGACAGCAGGATCGACTCGAACGTGAGCGGCGTCTTGGCGTGGATCGTCATTCCCGCCGAGTTGACCATGACCACGCCGATGGTCAGCAGGGCAAGCACACAGACAGCGACGGCATGACCGGGGCGCAGCATCCATGGTAAATCGGCGGGGGCGAGATGCGCTCTGGAGAATTCAGTGAGCCCGGAGGATGCTCAGCCCAACCTTCTTCTCCAGCTCCTCCACCGGCCTGGCGATCCGGTCGTACCCATCGCTCCCCACGATCGCGCACCTCACAAGCTCCCCCGGGCTGAGCTTCTTCTTCGACTGCACGTACGTCACGGCGTCGATCTGCGGCGCCTGGAAGTACGTCCGCCCCTGGTACAGCCCGCCGCCCTTGCCCACGCCCGCCGTCTCGCGCCCGGAGGTGCCCGTCGCCCGATCGATGATCACATCCATCCGCACACCCGTCGTCGTCGGGGCCTTCTCGTCGAACTGCTCCGCGAGAAACGCGGCCTGCTCGAAGGCAATCCGCTGCTGCAGGGCCATCAGCTCGCCGCGCCGGCGCTTCTTCACCTCCGCCGGCACCGCAAGCTTCGGGTCGTTCTCCATGGTCCCCGCGACCGTCCCCTCCTCATGCGAATACTCGAAGACGCCCATCGCGTCAAAGCCGATCTCCTCCACGAACTCCATCAGCCGCTGGTGGTCGTCCTCCGTCTCCCCCGGGAACCCGGAGATGAACGTCGTCCGGATCGCCATGCCCGGGATGCGATCCCGCAGCTTGAGCATGAGCTCTCGCTGGTGCTTCGCGCTCACGTTGCGGCGCATCGCCGTCAGCATGTTGTCCGAGGCGTGCTGGAGCGGAATGTCGATGTATGGCAGCACGTTGCCGCGCCGATTCTTGCCCGTGTTCAGCCACGACAGATCTGCGATCGCCTCGATCATGGCGTCCGAAAAGTTCGTCGGATAGGCGTACATCAGCCGGACCCAGCCGTCCACGCCCGCCGCACGGAAAGCCTCCGAAACCGTGCGCAGCACCGAGGGAAGGCCCCTGCTGTAATCGCCACGCCCGGACGAGCCCCCCGTGCGACCCTTCGCCGAGCCCATTCCGCTTCCGATATCGTCCCCCCAGCTCGTCGTGTCCTGCCCGATCAGGTTGATCTCGAACACCCCGTCGTTGATCAACTCGCGAGCCTCCCGCGCGATGCCCTCCAAGCCCTTGGATCGCATCTTGCCGCGGATCGACGGGATCGTGCAGAACGCGCAGTTCTGGTTGCACCCCTCGCTCATCCGCAGATATCCATAGTGCCTGGGCGTCAGGCGCAGGCGCGCCGAATCATCCTCGAAGTAGCCGATCCCCGTTCCATCCTTGCCGTTCACCGTCAGGCCGGTGGTCTTCAGGCCGCGGTCCTTTGCCGCCACGAGCGCGTTGCCCGCGATCCAGTACTTGGGCGTGTCCTTCGATGCGGCCGGCTCCGCTCGCTTCGACACATCCGTACCGCGGACCGCCTCCACCACGTGGTCGCGGTCGAACACCCCGATCATCGCATCGATCCCCGGCGCCCACTCGAGCATCTTTGCCCGGTGTCGCTGCACGAGGCACCCCGCCACCACGACCCGCTTCACCTTCCCCCGCTTCTTGTCGCGGATCGCCTCCTGGATCACGCCGAGCGACTCATCCTTGCTCGCCTCCAGGAACCCGCACGTGTTGATCACCACCGCATCGGCCCGCGGCGACTTGACGGCTGGCGCCGGCTGCCTCCCGCCAGTGGTCTGCTCCTGCACCCCCGGCTCCTCGCTCATCGAGCACGCGTCGTACGACACGATCGCCAGCCCGCTCTCGGCCAGCAGCCCGAGCATCTTCTCCGAATCCACGAGGTTCTTCGGGCACCCGAGGCTGACGAACGCGACAGACTTGATCTCGTCCGCACCCGCTCGGGCCGCGGCCTCTTTGTCCTTGGAAACAGGCTTCATGGGGGTTCCAAGTTTAGGCGCACCGCCCCAAACCAAAGAAAAACCGAGCCCAATGGGCTCGGTCGGTGTTCTCGCTCGGCACCCGGAACTCGGCACCGCCTCAGCACGCCCCGCCGCCGCTCCGCGACTGCGCCAGTTGCGGCGAAAGGCACGGCACGTTCTCTCCGACGAGCGTCTCGGCGCTCATGCCCTCCATCGGGTACAGCCGCATGAGCGCCTCGGCAAGCTGGTCCATCTTCGCCAGCACGAAGTAGCACGTCACGGGCATCTGCCGCGCGGCGAAGTTCATCGCGCGAACCAGCCCCTCCTGCGTCGTGCAGATCATGAGCTCCGAACCGTCGTAGCCGATCGGGAGCACCCTGAACTGCCACGCCTGCCGCCGGCTGACCAGATCGTGCACCGCCGGGTCGATCGGCTCAATCGTCGGATCCACCCAGCGCGTCGTCTGCGAGTACTGCTCGGCCCATGCCCGCTCCACATCCTTCGCCCGCACGCCGAAGAGCTCCTCGGCGATCTCGCCGAACGGGCGGTGCGTGGACTTCTGCCGCTCGAGGATCTGCTCCAACTGCTGGCGCGAGATCACACCCTTGTTGACCATCAACGTGCCAATGGGTAGACGCATGTCAGGGGCCTCCTTGCAACCCGCGTGCCGCTTCTGGCTTCGCGTGTGGCCTTGAAAGAGGTCTGGCCGCCCGTTTCAGGTACGCGCTGGCAGGGGCGACCGGCCGCAATGGTCATCGGTGCGGCTTCACCCCCACTTGGAGGCATCCGGCCGCGCAGCCTCAACCAGAACGCTGCCATTCCGGCTGGTGCGGTTGTTCCGTCTGCGACACCGCTTGCCCGCGTGGATTGTCCTTGGCGAGCCAGGTCCGATCACGTGGCGGGCTCGATCGTCACGCACAGGCCCTTGCTGGCGAACTGCTCCTGGTACAGTTCCGCCCTCTCCTTGTGCGTCACGAGCACCTGCGCAACCCCGCCGGTGTGCGCCTCGACCATCACGTCGCGGGCAAAGGCCGCGCTCAAAGGCGTCAGCTCGACAATCGTGCGCACCACGAACAACGCATCATTGTGGTCGTCGTTGTGCAGCATGACCCGGAACGGCGGGAGCACCCGCGAGAGCTCCGACGCCAGCGGCTTGGCAACCCCCGTGGGCTTGTCGCCCGCGGAACGATCCATCTTGGCTTGGTTCGGCTGATCGTTCACAACCCACCTGTTTGCGTGTCTGAAGACCCCTGATTCCGCCTTGGCGTCGCCGCCAAGGCCCTCTGAGCAGGCATTCGGTGGCCCGCCGCGGCACAAACCTGCCCCTGGCGGCACCGAACTCGAACCGAAGATCGGCGGACGCCTTGCAGTTTCCGCAGGAAACAGTCATACTTTGAGAGACCCTCACCCCGGATGGTCGAAAGACGGCAAGCGACAGCCCGGCGAGCGCGGCGGCGACAGGGCTCGCAGGAAGGGGCGCCCATGTACGAAGTAGTCGTTTGTACATCCGACGGCAAACCGCTCAAGCGGTTCGACCTCGCCCGCGCCGAGGCCGCCCGAAAGCGCATCATCATCGGCCGCGCAGAGGATTGCGACATCCGCATCGCCAGCGGCGCCGTCAGCCGCCACCACTGCGCGATCGAGCCCGACGACGACGATTGGATCATCCGCGATCTCGGCTCCACGCACGGCATCGAGATGGAGGGCGTCAAAATCGAGCAGACCGGCATCAAGCACGGCCTCGAGATCCGCGTCGGCCCCGCCCTCCTGAAGTTCCAGAGCGCCACCGCGCGCGTCGCCGCCGAGATCGCCCGCGAGATGGGCGGAAACGCGAACGCCTGACCCGCCGCGCCGACTCCTCCGCCGATCCTTCAACGCCCGCCCGGCTCGCGGCGCGCCAAACCCGCGGCGAACGCGACTACCCTCTCCCCTTCGCCTCGGGGGATCGGGATTGGACGCTCGACCATGGCCCAGCCGCGCCACTTCCTCACCATCGCCGACACGCCCGCGCCGACCATCCGCCACATGCTCGAGCGCGCGATCTCGCTCCGCTCGAACCCGGAGAAGACGCTGCTGTCGGGCAGAACGCTCCTCTGCGTCTTCGAGAAATCCAGCCTCCGCACCCGCGTCTCCTTCGAGCAGGCTATGCGCAAGCTCGGCGGCGACGTCATGAGCATGGCCGGCGCCGAGGTCGGCATCGGCGGACGCGAGTCGCCGCACGACATCGCCCGCGTCGTCTCCTCCATGGTCGACGCCGTCATGGCCCGCGTCATGATGCACCAGACGCTCCAGGCCTTCGCCGAGGTCTCCACGGTCCCCATCATCAACGGCCTCTCGGATTTCGCCCACCCCGCCCAGGCCCTCGCGGACGCTCTGACGATCATCGACGAGTTCAGCCCCGGCAACGTCGCGGGCGTCCGCGGCCGCACGGTCGCCTTCGTCGGCGACGGCAACAACGTCGCCCGCTCGCTCGGCGAGATCTGCGCGGCCCTCGGGATGAACTTCAACATCTGCTCGCCGGCTGGCTACGAGCTCGAGCCGCAGTGGGCCGAGCGCGTGCAGGCCTCCTGCCAGGCCGGCGCGAAGATCTCCCTCATGGAAGACCCCGTCGAGGCCGTCCTCCGCGCCGATGTGATCTACTGCGACACGTTCGTCTCCATGGGCCAGGAGGCCGAGCGGGCCGAGCGCCTGGGCGCCTTCAAGCGGTACCAGGTCAACACCGAGCTCCTCGAGCAGGCGCCACGGCAGGCGATCGTCCTGCACTGCCTCCCCGCCAGCCGCGGCGTGGAGATCACCGACGAAGTGATGGACGGCCCACGCTCGCGCGTGTTCCCGCAGGCGAAGAACCGCCTGGATGCGCAGATGGGGCTGCTCGCCGAGATCCTCGGCTGACGCGGGCTCGCGATGGTCTCACGGATTCGGCGGCGACCGCCCGATACTCATGGCGCGCATCCGGCACCCGAAATCATCCATCCCGCATCAGAATGTCCGACCACGAAAACCACATCGACTCCGACTCGCTCCTGCTCATCGTCGTCGGCGCCCACCCGCGGGCCGAGATGACCGATCGCCCCATCGCGTATCGCCTGCGCGAGCGCATGGCCTCATGGCTGCTCGACAAGTTCCCCGAGGGCGACCCGCCCCTCACGCCGATGGTCCTCACCGACCTGTGGTACCTCAACGATGCGGCCCTCCGCCGCTCGCCGAGCGTGAGCATCGGCAGCCCGGGCGTGAACGCCTTCAGCGCCTATCTCGGCGATAAGCTCCCCAGCGCCTTCGTCGTCGACGACCGCCTCATGGTCCAGATGGACCTCGACTTTTCCGAACTCGTCGCCTGCTGCTGGGGTGTGGACACCGAGACCACCGGCCACGCCGTCGACGCGTTCACGGACCGCTATCTCGAGGACTTCCTCGAGGCCGCCACGAAGGCCCGCGCCGCCTGAGGGTGCCTCTCGCGTCAGCGAGAGATTCCGCCCACCTCACGCCCCCCACTCCCCCGCGTACCGCGTCGAGTACCCCTCCCGCGCCCCCTCGCGCCCGGCCAGTTCGTACAGCCGCTTGGCGATCTGCCGGATGTGCAGCGCATCGTGGGCCGGCCACGACACCATCAACTCGCCCGCCTTCACCGGACCATGGTTCGGGTGCAGATACGTCGCCTCCCAATCCGGATCCTTGAGCGATCGCAGCCACCGTAGCGACTCCGCCCGCTCCTTCTCGAATCGCGAGATCGACTCCGCCAGATCGCGCTCCTGATACTTCCGCCGCACCGCCCATCCCTCCGGATCGGTCCCGGGCCAGGGCGCGGCGGGGTCGGTCAGGATCATCCCAAGACGAGCGCGGAAATCGTCCGAATCCTCATCGGCGAGGTGATTCACGATTTCGAGAATTGACCACGCGCCGCTCGGCGGCTTGTAGGTCGCCTCGCCGCGGCTCATGCCGGACACGAGCGTGCGCACAACCAACGGCGTGCGCTCCATCCGATCGATCAGCACCGCAACATTCATCGCAGGTTCCTTCCGCCGCGACGCAACGGCCGCTCAACTGCTCCCCCGCCGCATCCCCTCCAGCCCCTCCGGGAAGGGATAGCTCGGGAACACGCCGACATGCCCGAACCGCCAGTGCCCCGGCGCGGCGTACACATCGCCCCGGAAGCCCGCCTGGTACATCGTCCGCAGCACGGTCTCGAAGCTCGGCTCCTTGCCGTCCGGTCCGACCAGCCGGTTCGCCCGCGCGTTGAGAAAGCTCACGCTCGCCACCGGCAGGCGCTCCTTCCGGCCGCGGAGCATCTTGACAACCGTCGCGAACCCGCGCGAGAGGTCCTCGAGCGTGAAGTGGTCCCGCCCGTGCGGTCTCAGCAGGCCCAGGATCAGCAGCGAGTCCAGGTCGTACTTGAGCACGTACGGCTCGCGATCGCGTGCCGCGTGGATGCTCACCGAGTCCTGGAACATCTTCGCAAAGCTCGTCACGCCCTTGGCCGTCCACTGGCTGGCGGGGATCAGGTCCACGAGCTGGGCCACGATCCCGTGCGAGTTGTCCGCATCGTTCACGCCGCAGATCACGGCGCGATATCGCTCATCGAGCATGTCGCGCAGCATGTCCTGTCCCCACAGGATCCGGATGCGCTCAAGGCCCGGACCGATGCCCGCGCCGATCGCTCCGGAGGGCAGAAGAGACACGCGGTCCGGGAACGTCTCCACACCCATCAGCAGTTCGGCCTCATCGTCGTAGAGGCGGCCGGTGGGGCGGTGGGGATTTGAGCCTTGCTGGGGATGGTCCTTGGCCATGCCCGATGGTACACGGGCCCGGGCACGCGGGGCGATCAGCCCTTGAGCACGCGCTTCACGGCGGCGATGTCCAGTATGAATCCCGGGATCGCCTTGCTCGCAAACTTCGAGCCCTTGGGCACAACCGCTTGATAGACCGACCTTCCGCGAACCGTCGTGAGGCGCAGAAATGTGAACTTCCCCGTCATCGGATCGAACAGCCAATACTCGAGCACCCCGAATCGTTCATAGTCCGCCCGCTTGGTCTTCAGATCGCGGGCAGCCGTCCCTGGAGACAGGACCTCCAGGATCATCCCTGGAATCGCGCGGATGTGGCCGGTCAACGGAGGCGCCGCCTCATTCCGTACAAAGACGAGGTCCGGCTCGTACACGCGGATGGCGTCGAAAAACACTGAGGACTCGCCCACAACTTCGCCGACGGGATTCTCAATCAGGTAGTTCGCGATCTGCCGGAGCACCTCGCACTGAACCTTCTGGTGTCCAAAGTTCGGGGTCGGCGACATCACCACCACTCCATCGATGAGCTCGTACCGGAATCCGTCGTCCTCGAGCCGCTCGAACTCGTCAGCGTTCATCCGCATTCCTGCAAAGCGGGGCTGCCGATCCACATCGAATCCGAGCGATTCGCTCGAGTCGGGCGTCGGCTCAACGCTGTGGCGGCGATCATCCATGGCCTTTGATTCTATGACAACTTATCTCGCCCCAATCTCCCGCACCTCCCCCTTCCCCTTCACCACCTTCCCGATCACGTACACCGTCTCCCCCAGCTTCTCCAGCCGCTCCTTCACGCTCTCCGCGAACGCGGGGCGCACGATCAGCGTGTACCCGATCCCCATGTTGAACACGCGGTACATCTCCTCCGTCTCGACGCGCCCGTGCCTTTGCAGAAAGGCGAACAGCGGCGGCATCGGCCACGCGCCCCGATCCACCACCGCATCCACCTTGTTGTGCAGCGCCCGACAGAGATTCCCGCTCATCCCGCTCCCCGTGATGTGGGCCATCCCCGAGATGATCTTCTTCACCTTGTACTGCCGCAGCAGCCTCGTGATCGAGTCCGCGTAGATCCGCGTCGGCGTCAGCAGCACCTCCCCCAATGTCCGCGCCTTCCCCTTGGCGCCCCGCGGCCTCGATGCCCTGGTGCCTTCCTCTTTCCCAATCTCCTCGTACACCCTTCCCAACTCCAGCCCCGCGTGCCTCACGATCCGCCGCACGAGCGAGTACCCGTTGCTGTGCACCCCGCTCGACGCAAGCCCCAGGATCACATCCCCCGCCTCCACCCGTTCCGGGTCGCTCGCCCGCGCCAGTTCCACCACCCCCACCGCGAACCCCGCCAAGTCAAACTCGCCGGGCGCATACACATCCGGCATCTCCGCCGTCTCGCCCCCGATCAGGGCACACCCGCTCTGCCTGCACCCCTCGGCGATCCCCTTCACCACATCCGTGAGCATCCGCGAATCCACTTTGCTCACCGCGATGTAGTCCAGAAAGAACAGCGGCTCGGCGCCCTGCACCACCATGTCGTTCACGTTCATCGCGACCAGGTCGATCCCGATCGTGTCGAACTTCCCGATCTCGCTCGCCAGCTTCACCTTCGTCCCGCACCCATCCGTGCACGCCACCAGCACCGGGTCCTTGTAGTTCCGCTGGAACAGCCGCTGGTTGAAGTCCAGCCGGAACAGCCCCGCGAATCCGCCCGGGTTCTGGATCACCCGCGGCCCGTGCGTCCGCCGCATGATCGACACAAGCGAGTCCGTGAAGGCGTCCTTCGCCTCCAGCTCAACGCCCGCCGAGGCGTACGTCAGCCCCTTGCGCTCCCCGACTCCAGGTTCGCCGCCATTCGATTTCGCCATGGAGGCGAGGATATCCGGCGGTCGGATTCAACACCCGGCGAACCACGCGTTCAGGAAATCAAAGATGTCCTGCGGAGCAAGACCCCCCATGTGGTCGAAGTCCGCGCTCACGCTCCCCGAGAACCACGCGTTCAGGAAATCGAAAATATCCTGCGGCGTCAGCGAGCCATCCCCGTTGAAATCGGCCGGACAGCACGCCCCGCTGGCAATACTCAACAACGCAGCGTCCGACACGGCAACGCACCCAGTCGAGACGCGGCAGGTGTAGAAGC
>DASZWV010000378.1:0-2959 GCA_035546115.1 Phycisphaerales bacterium | reverse complement strand
AGAACGCGGCGCACCGGATCGCGGTGCGTTGGAGCGAGAACGGCGCCCGGCGCTAGGGCGTGTACATTCCGCGGCGGGATACCTCATCGCTGCTCAACACGCTCGCGGGCGGGCGGGTGTTTCCCGGTGTGCACCATCGGGCTTCGTTCCGGGTGCGCGAGGATGGGGATCGGTACGAGTTCGAGATGGTGAGCCGGGATGGGGGCGGGAGCGTCCGCGTGCGGGGAGCGCGGGCGTCGGAATGGCCGGCGGGCTCGGTGTTCGCCGATGTTGGGGAGGCCTCGGAGTTCTTTCGGCGCGGATCGCTGGGGTACTCGACCTCGCGTGGGTCGGGCGGCTACGAGGGGCTGGAACTCGCGTGCGAGCGGTGGGAGGTTGAGCCGCTTGCGGTGGAGTTCGTGCGGTCGTCGTTCTTTGAGGATTCGGCGCTGTTTCCCCCGGGGAGCGTGGAGTTTGACTGTGCGCTGCTGATGCGGGACGTGCCGCACCGGTGGCGCGGCATGGGGCGGATGTGCTGTGAGGATGCCGTTGGCGTGGCGGGGGCGGTTTCACGCGGGTATTGAGGGCCTGGAATACCATCTTGACATGGGACAGCTCTCTGCGAATCCGGGCGGTGGCGAACTGACACCGGAGTTGGCGGAAAAGCTCCGGACAGTTGAAAAGGAGTTCGAACGCATCCAAAAGTCCGCGGGCGAGCGGTCGAAATGGTTCTGGCTCGGCGCGATTCCGCGGCTGATGCAGGTGGTCTGTGTGCTGAGCATCGCGTGGACGGTGATCGTGGGGGGGCTCGAGATTGTGCGCCGGATGAACGTGACGCTGACGCACGAAACCCCCGGATGGATCGTGGGGATGCAGCTTGTGTTCAACCTTGTGGGTGCGGCGGTGCTCCTGCTGGTCGCGACATGGGCGCACCGGTACTGTGAGGCGCGCAGCGAGGGGCGGATTTCGGAGAGGGTGCTGTAGGCGACTGGGCTCGTCGTCATGGGCGGACGAGCCATCCGTGCCCCCAGTTTCGTGCGATCGGGTGATCAAGCCGTCGCGATGACCTTCGCCTCGAACGCGATCGGCGCGTTGCCGCCCTGGGGGAGCGCGGAGATGCCGAGCGTTGTTCGGCAGGGTTGGTTGGGCCCCGGCGGGAAGATCTCCGCGTAGGCCTTGTTGTACGCGGGGAAGTCCTTCTCGAGGTTGGTGAGGAAGCAGGTGATGTCGACGATACGGTCCATGGAGGAGCCGTTTTCTTCGAGGACGAACCGGACGTTCTGGAAGACAGCGCGGACCTGGGCGGCGATGTCGTAGGACATCATCTTGCCGGTGGCGTCGAGGACGACGCCGGGGATGTCCTTGGAGCCGCGCTGGCGCGGGCCCTGACCGGAGAGGAAGAGGAGATTGCCGACGCGGCGGGCGGTGGGGTAGGCGCCGACGGGTTCGGGGGCGCGGGTTTGAGACATGGGGACTCCGGGGATCGGGCGCGGATTGCTCACCACTGAGGACACTGAGAGCAGTGAGAGAGGCGGGGGAGTTGGGTCAGACGCCTCGACGCATGAGGCCGTCTTTGAGGGTGCGGACATTGAAGTTGATGAGCAGGCCTCGACGATGGCCCGAGAGTTTGAGATACGTGATCAGCTGGGCTTCGTCGATGGGGGTGGACTTGTCGACGGCTTTCAGTTCTACGACGACCTGTCCCTCGACAAGGATGTCGATGCGGAAACCGCAATCCACGCGAACGCCCTTGTACTCGACTGGTAGTCCAAGTTGGCGTTGGGCGGAAAGGCCGCGAAGCGAGAGTTCGTGCAACAAACACGTCTCATAGCACGACTCCAGAAGTCCCGGTCCGAGTTCCCGGTGAACATCAATGGCCGCTCCGATGATTTGTTCGGTCAGCGCGTCGTGTTCATGCGTCAAGGGGAGACGGTCGTTGTTCATGGCTGTTCCTCTGTGTTCTCGGTGAACTCAGTGGTGAGTGCTTCGCGCAAGATTACCAAGAGTCACACCCTCACGCACACATTCTTCGGCTCGGTGAAGAACTTGATCGCCTCGAGCCCGCCCTCGCGGCCGACGCCGCTTTGCTTCATGCCCCCGAAGGGGGTTCGCAGGTCGCGGACCAGCCAGCAGTTGATCCAGACGATGCCGGAGTGGATGTTGGCCGCGACGCGGTGGGCTCGGTCGAGGTTCTGGGTGTGGAGGATGCTTGCGAGGCCGTAGGGGGTGGAGTTGGCGAGGCTCAGGGCTTCGTCTTCGGTGTTGAAGGGTTGGATGGTGACGACGGGGCCGAAGATCTCTTCCTGCTCGACGCGGCAGGTTGGGTCGAGGCCTTCGATGATGGTGGGGGGGAAGAAGTAGCCGTTGCGGCAGCGCGTGGGCAGGGAGTTCTTGAGCCCACCCTGCTCACCACTGGCAGGCAAGCTGCCAGTGCCACCCTGAATCACCTTGCCGCCGAGGTCGTGAGCGAGCTTGACGTAGGACTCGACCTTGGCGAGGTGTGCGGCGCTCGTGAGTGCGCCGAACTGGGTGGCGGGGTCTTGCGGGTCGCCGATCTTGAGGGACTTCATGCGCTCGATCAGGGCGTCGACGAACTTGCGGTAGATGCCTTGCTGGACGATGAGGCGGGAGCCGCAGAGACAGATCTGGCCCTGGTTGGAGAAGCCGGCGCGGACGGCGGTGCTGAGCGCGGCCTCGAAGTCGGCATCGTCGAAGACGATGAAGGGGTTCTTGCCGCCGAGTTCGAGGGAGACTCGTTTGAGGCGGTCGCCGGCCTCGCGGGCGATCCACCTGCCGACGGCCGTGGAGCCGGTGAAGGAGATGGTGGGGACGTCGGGGTGGGTGACCAGTGCGCCGCCGGCCTTGGGGCCCAGGCCGTGGACGATGTTGAGCACGCCGGGAGGCAGGCCGGCTTCGCTCGCGAGATCGCCGAGCATGGAGGCGGTGAGCGGCGTGACCTCGCTGGGCTTGCAGACGGCGG
>DASZWV010000377.1:0-3225 GCA_035546115.1 Phycisphaerales bacterium | reverse complement strand
GGGCAGGCGACGGACCTGGAGATCGAGGCCCGCGAGATGCTGCGGATCCGCGAGCGGCTGTACCAGATCTACGCGGAAGCCACGGGGCAGACCCCGGCGAGGATCGCCGAGGACTGCGACCGCAACAAGTGGCTGGACGAGAAGGAGATGCTGGAGTACGGGCTGATCGACAAGGTTCTGACGGTCATGCCGCACATCAAGCGTGAGCCGCACGTGGCGTAGGCCGGCGGTTGAATCATTCTTATCAGGGGCGACTTGCAACTGGATCGCGGAATCCGGTATGCTGGGCACATGAAACTCATCTCCCTCGTGGCGGGGTTGGTGGTGAGCGTCTGCGCCTTTGCGCAGGGTTGCGACAAGCACGCCGCGGAAAAGCAGGCGATCCGCGGCGCGTGGGACCGGATCGCCACGGCCACCAAGGGGGCCGAGCAGGCGGACCTGCTGAGCAAGGGGACGATTGATTACTACACGCGGATCATTCGCAACGCGCTGGACAGCCCTTCGAAGGATGTGCTGAGCTATCCGCCGTACGACCAGCGGGTGATCCTGAGGATCCGGCACCGGTGCAAGCGGTCGGAGCTCAGGACGATCAACGGGCGCGGGCTGGTGATACTCGAGGTGGAGCGCGGCTGGGATGCGCAGAACTCGATCGATCCGGAGGAGTGGCAGCTCACGAACATCCGCGTGGATGAGTCCGGCGGGCGGGCGTCGGCGCAGATCTACAACCCGGCGTGGGAGGCGGAGTATCGCAGCTCGAGCTTCGCGCGGTCGCTGTCGCGCTCGTCGCGGCGGCTGGCGGGGGGCGTGGAGAAGCCGCCCCGGTATCCGATCGAGTTCGTGAGGGAGGGCGAGGGCGCGGGAGAGTGGAAGATCGACGAGACCGCGGCGTTTGCGCAGATCGACAAGGAGATCGCGGGCACGGCGAAGAAGCTGCGGATGAGCGTGCGGGACTTTCTGATGGCGATCGAAGAAGATGAGAGCGGGGAGGCGGTGCCGATGAGCATCTGGGAGCCGATGAAGAAGTGACGGGGTGACACGGTGGCAAGGGGACAAGGCGAGGAACGAAGCGAGTGATGGCGCTTCACCTCGTCACCCAGGCACCTTTTCACCTTGTCATTCCTTCCCGGCGTCGAGGTCGTAGGCGATCTTCAGCCGCATCGTGATGTCGGCGTCCTTCGGGCCGTCCTCCGAGTCCTCTGATGAGTTGCTCTTATCCGGGCATCGGGAACTTCGCGCAGAGCTGCTGCACCTCGCGGCGGACGGCCGCGGTTTCGGATTCCCCTCCTTTGGCGCTGAGCGTGCGGTCGATCCACGCGGCGATCTGCTTCATTTCGGCGGGCCCGAGGCCCCGCGTGGTCACGGCCGGCGAGCCGAGGCGGAGGCCGCTTGTGAGCTTGGGCGGTCTGGGGTCGTCGGGGATGCCGTTCTTGTTGCAGACGATCGCCGCCTTGCCCAGCCAGGTCTCGGCGTCGGCGCCGGTGAGATCGGCGGACTTGGGGCGGAGGTCCACGAGCATGAGGTGGTTGTCTGTGCCGCCGCTGGTGATGCGGTAGCCGCGCTCGGTGAGGGCCTTGGCGAGGGCTTGCGCGTTCTCGACGACCTTCTTCGCGTACGTCTTGAACTCGGGCCGAAGGGCCTCGCCGAAGGCGACGGCCTTGGCGGCGATGATGTGCATGAGGGGGCCGCCCTGCACGCCGGGGAAGACGGCGCGGTTGATTTTCTTGGCGAGATCCTCGTCGCTGGTCAGGATCAGCCCGCCGCGCGGGCCGCGGAGGGTCTTGTGGGTGGTGGTGGTGACGATGTGGGCGTGCGGGAAGGGGGATGGGTGCACGCCCGCGGCGACCAATCCCGCGATGTGGGCGATGTCGGCGATGAGGAGGGCGCCGCAGGCGTCGGCGATCTCGCGGAACTTCTTGAAGTCGATGATGCGCGGGTAGGCGGAGTAGCCGCACATGACGACCTTGGGCTTGGCGTCCATGCAGACCTTCATCGCGGCGTCGTAGTCGATCTGCTCGTGCTGCGGGTGATTCGCGGCGTAGTGCAGGGGGTAGTGGACCGGCTTGAAGAAGACGCCGGAGAAGTTGATGGACATGCCGTGGGAGAGGTGGCCACCGTCCTTGAGCACGAGTGAGGCGAAGGTGTCGCCGGGTTTCATGGTGGCCATGAACGCGGCCATGTTCGCCTGCGCGCCCGAGTGGGGCTGGACGTTGGCGAAGCTGCACCCGAAGAGCTTCTTGGCCCGCTCGATGGCGATGGACTCGATCTGATCGTGGAACTCGCACCCCCCGTAGTAGCGTGCGCCGGGGTACCCCTCGGCGTACTTGTTGGTCAGGCACGTGCCCATGGCGTGCATGACGGCGGGGGAGACGTGGTTCTCGGAGGCGATGAGCTCGAGGGTGTGGGCCTGGCGGCCCTCCTCTTTGGAGATGAGGGTGGCGATGTCGGGGTCTTGGCGCTTGATAAGGGCGAGGACTTGGTTGGTGATGGGGTCGTGGTGGGGGGGAGAGGACATGGGGCAGAACGATACGGCGCCGTAGGCTTTGGGCTGCGATGTCAGGGAGGACTGCCGCCCGGACACCCCACCTGCCAAACCCAACAGCCATGAAGACAGTCAACTACCGCGGCGTTCTGGTCGTATTTCAGATCCCGGAGCACTGGGCGGAGGAATACCAACCGGAGGGCGGTGGCGCGTTCTACGACCCGGACGATGCGTCCGTGACGCTCCGGCTCAACGTGACAACGGTGGAAGCCCCCCGCGACCTCCGGGTATCCGATGCGGCGTCGGTACTTCGCGAGACCGGCGTTTCGATCCTCGGGCGGATCGAGACCTTGCCGAATGGGCAAGCGATCGCCGTGGGTGAGGTCGTGCACGCGACCGAGCGTGGCACGGCCATCGAGCTTCATCCGATTCTGGTGGCGCGAGTCGTGCCACCGCGGACGGTGCGCATCGCGAACTTCGTGACGACAGCCGTTCCGAGCGAGAGCCAAGCGGCGATCATCGCGCCGAAACTCGGCGCGATCCATGAATGGGTTCGAGCGTGCACCATCAGCGATGCGGCGCCGCAATCGCAGGCGCCTCCAAGCCTGTGGCGAAGGATGCTCGGGCGATAGGTCGGGATGGGCCACGCGCGATCGGTTGCCTTTGCTCCCCTCATGCGCGCTGCTGCCCCTCGCCCCGCTCGAACGGAACGCTGAGGGGGGGGCAGTCCAGCGCGCGGGGGCTGA
>DASZWV010000376.1:0-2323 GCA_035546115.1 Phycisphaerales bacterium | reverse complement strand
ACGGGACCATGTTCACGAACTATGTCGCCGGGCGTGAGCGGTCGCTGGTGGACCAGGCCGAACAGATCGTCGATCTGGTGTTTCATGGGCTGCTCACGCCGGCGGAACGCGCGCGGCGGGCGGCCTCGAAGATCGGCCCGGAGGGCGTGTCATGAGGCAGCGTGCGGTGCTGGTGTTCCTCGCATTGGCCGGACTCACCGCCTGTCGTCGAGCGCCCGAGCCGGGGCCCGCGCCGGCCGCCCCGGCTCTCCTGCCGGTCGTGGTGGCGACGGCCCAGAAGATCGATGCGCCCGTGTTCCTGCGGACGATCGGGTCCGTGGAGCCCAAGGCTCGGGTCATGCTGCGGCCCCAGGTGACCGCGAAGGTCAAGGAGCTGGCGGCGCCCGAGGGAATGGACGTGAACGCGGGGCAGGCGGTGATTCTGCTCGACGCCGGGCCCTTCGAAACGACGCTCCGGCAGGCCGAGGCGGAGCTCGATCACGCGCGGGCTGTGGCCGAGGATGCGCACCGGCTCGTGGATCGCCTGAAGGAGGCGACGACGGCGGTGTCGCAGCGCGAGGTGGAGGAGGCCGCGGCCAAGGCCAAGGCGGCGGACGCGGACACGGCCTCGAAGGAGGCGATGGTGGGCACGGCCCGCTGGAACGTGAGCTACTGCACGATCACGGCGCCCTTCACGGGTCGATTGGGCGCGTACCTGGTCAAGCCGGGCGCCATCGTCAAGTCGGAAGAAGCGGATCTCGTCGAGCTCACGCAGGTCGACCCGATCGAGGTGGGCTTCTCGGTGCCGGAAGAGAACATTCCGGCGATCAGAGAGGCGATGGGGCGCGGACGCGTGGAGGTGGATGCGCTCCCGGCGGGCGAAGCGGCGAACCCGGTGAAGGGAACGCTGACGTTCTTCGACAACAAGGTGGACCCGATGACGGGAACGATTCGGCTGAAGGCGACTTTCGCGAACGCCGACCGGCGGCTCTGGCCGGGGCGATTCGCGAACGTCAGTGTTCTGCTGGCGCTCGAGCCCGACAGCGTGGGCGTGCCGGAAGCGGCGGTGGTGACGTCGCAGTCGGGGCCGTCCGTGTTCGTGGTGAAGAAGGACCAGTCGGTCGAGATTCGTCCCGTCAGGGTGCGGCGGACGGTGGACGGGACCAGCATCATCGACAGCGGTGTGTCGGCGGGGGAGACGGTGGTGACCGAGGGCCAGCTTCGCCTCGGCCCGAACTCGAAAGTCCAGCCGAAGGGCCCGCCCTCTTCGCCGGCGCAGGGGACGCCGGCGGCCGCGATGAAGACTCCCTGAACACCAAGGCCGCCCGGACACTCGCATGTCACTCTCCGCACCGTTCATCCGCCGCCCGGTCATGACGACCCTGGTCATGCTGGCGTTCTGCGTGTTCGGGTATTTCGCCTACCGGCAGTTGCCGACCAGCGATCTGCCGAACGTGGACTTCCCGACGATCCAGGTCTCCGCCACGCTCCCGGGGGCCTCGCCCGAGACGATGGCCTCGAGCGTGGCCACCCCGCTGGAGCGCGAGTTCTCGACCATCGCGGGCATCGACTCGATGAGTTCGACGAGCGTCCAGGGCGCGACGCAGGTCACGGTGACGTTCACTCTGAACCGGGATATCGACGCGGCGGCGCAGGACGTGCAGGCGGCGATCGCGCGCACGGCGAGCCGCCTTCCCCCCGAGATGCCCAGCCCGCCGTCCTACAAGAAGGTCAACCCGGCGGACCAGCCGGTGCTGTTCCTCGCGGTGACGAGCGCGACGCTCCCCCTGTACACACTGGACGAGTACGCCGAGACGTACATGAGCCAGCGCATCAGCCAGTTGCCGGGCGTGGCGCAGGTGGTGGTGTACGGATCGCAGAAGTTCGCGGTGCGGGTGCAGGTCGATCCCCGCCAGCTGGCGGCCAAGAGCATCGGGCTCGACGAAGCGGCCCTCGCGGTGCAGGCCCGGAACGTCAACCTCCCGGTGGGCGTTATCAGCGGGCCGCGCCAGGCGATCACCATCCAGGCCACCGGACAGCTCCCCTCCGCGGACAAGTACGCAACGGCGATCGTCGCGTACCGGGGGGGGAACCCGGTGCGACTGGACCAGCTCGGCCGGGTGCTCGACAGCGTCGAAAACGACAAGACCGCCGCGTGGTATCGAGAGCACGGCAAGCCGGGCGAGCGAGCGATCATCCTTGCGGTGCAGCGCCAACCGGGCACCAACACCGTGGAGGTCGTTGACTCGGTGAAGAGGCTGCTGCCGACCTTCCGCCAGACCATCCCCGAGTCGATCAGCATCGCGACGCTCTACGACCGGTCCGTGTCGATCAAGGCGTCGGT
>DASZWV010000375.1:0-5069 GCA_035546115.1 Phycisphaerales bacterium | reverse complement strand
CGCCTCCGAGGTCGACTCCGGCCACATCATCCGCTACGACAGCTACGAGTTCAACAACCCCTCGGGCGCCGTGAGCACCGTCAACGCGCTGTGGGACCCCAAGTTCAAGGGCACCCCCAACGATCCGGCCCCCGCCTCACCCATGGGCGCGGGCGTCTCCAACAACTCCTTCGCCCACGTCGTCTGCTTCGGCAAACGCCGCGCCCAGTGGTCGGCCACCAGCAACTCCACCGAGGCCGTCTTCGGCAACCGCGGCCCGACCTACGCCGCCAACGACTCCGCGTCGTTCCCGTCCACCTCCCGCTGGACCCTCCCCAACGACGCCACCGGCACCGGCTCGAACACCCTCCTCATCCACGGCGGCCGCACGACCTGGGAAGGCCAGATCGGCTACAACGACAACCACGTCACCTTCGAGACCAAGCCGAACCCCGACACGCTCGTCTACACCCGCACCGGCACCGCCACGCCGCGTACCGTGAGCGACAACCTCTTCGTCAACGAGTCCGACCAGCTCGGCGGCGACAACGTCGCGGGCCAGGTCACCAGCGGCACCAACGCCTACCTCCGGCCCGTCGCCCAGGTCACGGGCACCGGCTCGACCATCCACATCACCACGTGGCGCGACTGACGGCCGTCGTGGCACGGGCCTCCCGGCCCGTGCATCGGCGGGTGGGGCCGTGCGTTGGTCGGCCACCGTGGTCGGGGCGATGAGCCCCGAACCCCAACGCCGACCGGCGGCGGCCCTCCCCGCACCGGCACGGGCCGGCAGGCCCGTGCCACATCCGAAGGCACGAACGCGCCGAAAGGCGCGCCTTTTTCAGAGCGTCCGGCGGCGCGAGCCCGCCGCCGGGCGTCTTAGCAAGAGTTGCGTACCGGCGCAGAGTCTGTATAGTGGGCGCCCGAGGCACCCACATGCGCACCCAGCCGCTCGCCGCCCGGACCGGGCACTCCCGCCCCGGCGTCGTCAAGACCGAGATCGTCGTCATCATCGTGATCGTCGTCGTGTTCGGCGCCCTCCTGCTGGTCTGCGGCTTCGGCGCGATCATGCTCCCGGCGCTGGGCAAGGCGCGGGCATCCGCTCGCCAGCTCAAGGACTCCGTGCAGGTCCGCGCCATCGAGCAAGCGATGATCGTCTGGGCCTCCAACAACAAGGGGAAGTACCCGCTGCCCAGCGACCTGGACACCGCCAACGACACCGTCGCCGACCTCGGCAACGCCAAGGACACCACCGGCAACATCATCTCCCTCATGATCTTCAACGGCAACATCTCCCCAGAGATCTGCATCAGCCCCGCCGAGGCCAACGCCGCGATCCAGCTCGACAATGCCTTCGAATACGCCAATCCGAAGGCCGCGGTGAAGCCCGCGAGCGCGCTCTGGGATCCCGCGTTCCGCGGCACGCCCGCCGACGCTCCCCGCGGCGGCATCTCCGGCATCGGCCATCAGTCCTATGCCCACCTCCCGCCGCTCGGCCAGCGCCTCAAGCAATGGCAGGACACGTACAACTCGACCGAGGCCGTCTTCGGCAACCGCGGCCCGACGTACGTCGCCAACGACCAGGCCCCCTCGTCGCGCGCCTGGAAGCTCCTGCCGGGGGCGACGGGCACATCTTCCGTGACGCTCCTCATCCACGGCGGCCGCTCGACCTGGGAGGGCAACATCGCCTACAACGACAACCACGTGAACTTCGAGACCACCCCCGCGCCGAGCTGGATCGGTCTCCCCATCGGCCCGCCCGCCCCGCCCAAGAACCGCTCGCCGCTGGCCCCCGACAATCTGTTCGTCAACGAAACCGACGAGTACATCCCCCCGCCAAACCCGGACGAGGCCGGCACCCCGCTGGTCATCGGTGACCAGCGCCAGAACGCCTACCTCCGCCCCATCTCGTCGATCGCGGCGCCGGGCACACCGAGCCCGTGGCGGGATTGACGCGGCAAGCAGGCGCATGAAAAGGCCCTCCGAACGGAGGGCCCTGCGGGTTGCTTGGTTGGTCGCCTCGCTCAATCCTCCGGCACATGATCGCTCGTCACGATCTCGCGGAAGCGGTGGCGGAGCTTGGCGGTGAGGGGGCCCTCTCCCTGGCTGATCTTCTTGTCGGCGATGGAGTGCACGGCGATGATCTCGGCGGCGGTGCCGGTGAGGAAGACCTCGTCGGCGCTCATCACCTCGTCGAGGCGCATGAGCTTCTCCTCGCAGGGGATGTTGCAGTCCCTGGCGAGGGTCTGCATGACGAACTTGCGGGTGACGCCCTCGAGCAGGCCGGACTGGCCGCAGATCGACGGGGGCGTGAACAAGCGGCCGTTCTTGATGATGAAGATGTTGTCGCCGGTGCACTCGGTGACGTAGCCGTCGGTGGAGAGCATGATGGCCTCGTCGCACCCGGCCTCGATGGCCTCCATCTTGGCGAGGATGTTGTTGAGGTAGTTGAGGCTCTTGATGCGCGGGTCGAGGCAGGCGATGGGGGTCTTGGGGCGCTTGGCGACGACGACGCCCATGCCAGTCTTGTACGCCTCCTCGGGGTACAGGCGGATCTGGTCGGCGATGCAGATGATGCCCGGCGCGGGGCAGCGGCGCGGGTCCAGGCCGAGGGTGCCGAAGCCGCGGGTGATGACCAGGCGGATGTAGCCCTCCTGCAGGTTGTTGGCGGCGATGCAGTCGCGCTGGACCTGGATCATCTCGCGCTGCGAGATGGGGATCTTGAGGTGGATGCCCTCGGCGCAGCGGTAGAGGCGGTCCATGTGCGACTGGCACTTGAAGATGCGGCCGCGATACACGCGGATCCCCTCGAAGACGCCGTCGCCGTAGAGCAGACCGTGGTCGTAGACGCTGACCATCGCCTCGCGCTTGGGGAGCATCTTGCCGTTGATGTAGATGAGGGGGCGATCGCCGGGGTCATCGTTCCAGTGCTGGGTGATCTGGTTGAGCGCGCCCGGTTTGGCCGCGGTCCCGGGGACGGGCTGGAGGCCGGTCCCCGCACCGTTGGCGGTGGAAGGTGTTCGGGACTTGGGTGTGGCGGGAGCACTCATGGCGGAACCTCTCTGTGACTGCGGCGGACTGGGACTGCGAAACCTCGTGCGAGCGAGTCTGTGGGTATGCGGATGCTCTCCGGAGGGGAGTGGGAGGGAACGGGACCGATCATACGCGCGGGCGCGGGCGATTCCGGGCGCGTCAGCGATGAAACGACACGATCCGGAAATATGTTCGGACGGCGGGCGAGGGAGGATGAGCGGAAACGGATTTGCGGACCGGGAGTCTCCCCGGTGGTTTGCAGTTCGGTTGTGGATCAGCCCGCCTTGCGGCGCGGTTTGGAAGCGCCACCCTCGTTCGCGAACAGGCTCATGAAGCTCTGTGGATCACGCTCGAGCAGTTGCAGCAGGCGCGCCTCGCCCGCCTTCGGGGCGCGACGGCCCTGCTCGTAGCTCTCGAGTGTCCGCTTGGGAACGTTCAGATACGCGGCCAGAACACTCTGCGACATGCCGGCTTTCTTGCGGATTCTGGCGACTCGCGATGCGCTGTATTTCGGCGCGGGGCGTGGCAGGGTCGTCGTGCGCAGGGAGAGCTCGCCGCGTGCCTGCGCGATGCTCTGCTTGAGCCCCTCGCGGATGCGTTCGAACGGGGTCATTCTCTCGTAGTCCTTGGCTGTTTTCATCGTTGGCGTCCTTTCAAGGACCGCGTTCGAAACGCATCCCGGAGCAGCTCGTCGCGAAGGTCACGGGCAAACTCGCACACGAGACGCAGCTCCTTCTTCGAGAGATCGTCGGCTTCGTCCTTGCCGAACATCGTGATCATGTCGATGCGTGAAGCCTCCGGCGTGTGCATGTAGATGACTCGAATCCCGCCGCGTTTGCCCTTTCCTAGGCTTGGATCGCCGAATCGCACCTTTCGGAGGAGCCCGCAGCCGGGGATGGAGTCCCCGCGATTGGCGTCCTCGAGGAGAAGGTCCTGCAATCGCCGGAGATCCTCGTCGCCGAGGCGTCTTCTCCACAAGAGCGAGAACGACTCGGTTTCAACAAACGTCAGTTTTATTATACTACGCCGTAGTATGGTCGTCCAGCATTCCGCTCAGGCCGTGCGGACCTCGGCGCCGAGGTCGCGCTTGGCCGCGGCGATGATGGAATCGACCTGCGGGGAGACCTCGTCGTGGGTGAGGGTTCGGGCGCTGTCGCGGAAGCGCATGCGGAGGGTGACGGACTTTCTGCCGGGGCCGGCCTGCTGGCCCCGATACGCGCCGACGAACGCCCAGGACTCGAGGCGGTCGATCCTGAGCGACCCCACGAGGGAGTCGATCTTCGCCCACGCGGTGTCCTCGCGGACGATGAGCGAGAGATCGCGCTCGATGCTCGGGAAGGCGGGGAGGGCGTGCACGGCGCTCTTGGGGGGCCAGAGGGCGATAAGCGCGCCGAGGGTGAGCTCGGCGGCGGCGACCGGGGTTTCGAGGCCATGCTCGGCCTGGGTGGAGGCGGAGATGAGGCCGACGCGCCCGGCGGTCGCGCCGTTGATCGTGATCTCGGCGAAGGCGCTCGGGTCCCAGGCGCCGCTCGGGGGCGCGGCCGAGGGGACGAGATCGACGCGGACGGCCTCGCCGCCGAGGGCTTTCGCGGCGGACTCGATCGTGCCGCGGAGGAGGCGGATGGCGGCCTGCTTCTGCTCGAGGGACTTGGCGCCGGCGGGGAAGCAGCAGTCGGCCAGCATGGCGACGTTGACGGACTCGGACTCCCGGCCGCGGGCGGACTTGTCGAGTGCGGGAGATTGAGTGAAGGCCGAGGAGATCTCGAAGAGTCGCACGCCGCCGCCCGCGCTCACGCCGCCAACGGCGCCGTCGGCCTGTGCGCCGCGGTCCTGGTTGGCGCGCCGGCAGGCCATCAGGCTGGGGATCGCGCTCGGGCGAAGCACGGGATCGGCCTTGCGGCGCTCGTCGCAGACGGTGAGAGTGGTGAGGCCGGCGGGATCGAAGGGCTTCGCGGCCTTGGGCGAGACGAACGTGAACGTGACGGTCTCGTAGAAGCCGAGGCCGGTGAGGATGCGACCGAGTTCCTGCACGGCGCGCTCGGCGGGTTGCGGCGAGG
>DASZWV010000374.1:0-16356 GCA_035546115.1 Phycisphaerales bacterium | reverse complement strand
GATTCCGAGAGGCGCATGCGCTCCAGCTCGCCCATCCCGACATCGCCGACGAACAGATCGACCCACGCTCGCCCTTGCGGGAGCGCGAGCGTGATCATCGAGACGTCGGGGGCGAGAAAGGAGAGAAACGCGAGCCAGCGGCGCACGCTCTGATCGTCGGCCTCGGCGGCGCGCGGCAACCGCCACCGGCGGGCCGCCTGCGAGCGCGTCGTCGAGCGCGAGCCGCCGTCGGACGGCTTGAGCCGCTCGAGACGGTACATCACCCGCGCCAGGCCTTGCCCGCCGGGGCCGCTGTCTTGATGGGCGCGGAGCTCGCGGAGCAGGGCGCCGGCGTCCGGGTCCTTCTCGGCGGGCGCGGAGGCCACGACGCCGAGCTGCTGCCGGAGCGCCTCGACGGCGTCGCGGACGGCCTTTCGCGCCGGCGCGACGTCGAGCGAGCCGGAGTGCGCGGCGTCTTCCTTGTCGATTCGGTCTCGCAGCGCGGTCCCGATCTCGCGGACCCTCGCGGCGCACGCGTCGAGCGCGGGCAGGATGCGGCGGAGCGCATCGTCCACGCCGAAGCCGTCGGCGTCGACCGAGATCGCCATGGGGAACTGGGCCCGCCCGGAGTAGTCGGTCGAGGCCCACAGGCGCGTGAGCGAGCAGCCCGCCGGCCCGCTCCGCACGATGAGATGGTCGAAGGGGATCAGGTTGTCGGGCGAGAGCTTGTTGATCGCCGACTTGGAGGTGAACTCCTCGAACGTGTCGCCGTGCAACCAGCCCTCCAGGAGCCGCAGTTCGTCCGTCGGCGCGGCGATGAGCACATCCTCGTCGATGTGGTCGCGCCAGGCCGGGTGCTTCCCGAACGCGGCGACCGAAAGGCGCGCCTGGCGGGAGCCGGGAAGCCTTCGACGCGGTGAACCGAGCATGCCGGGAAGTCTCCGTGGAGGGAATCGTCGAGGAGGAGGAACGAACGAACGCGGCTACTTCGCGGCCATGGGCCAGTCCTTGTCGAGCGGGAGCTTGTCCGAGCCCTGCACCGTGATCTTGACGGCGAGCGCTAGATTCGGGGGCGTCCCCGCGCCGGCGGTGAACGCATCGCACCTGGTCACGTCGGGGATGTAGATGTCGTAGGTGGTCCCGTCGCCGCCGACGCCGCCCGCGGCGATGAGCGAGAGGAAGTGCCACGGCGTGAGATTGAGCTGGACCTTGCCGCCCTCGTTGGAGAACTCGAAGACGATCGGCTGCGTCGCGGGGCAGTCGATGGTGACCATCTCCGTGGCGAGCTTGAAGCCGCCCGGGGGTCGGTTCGCGGCGGCCACCGCCAGATCGGGATACGTGCCGGTGATGAGGTGCGACGCCTGCTCGGGCGTGAGCTTGTTGCTGGGCTGGATGGTGAGCTTGATCCCCGCGGCGAGCATCTGCGCGAGGCGGCAGGCCTCCGGGGTGACGTTCGAGCAGCCGGTGCCGCCGGCCCTGTCGAGGTCCGAAGCGGCCTGCTCGAGCGCGCACGCGGGGCCGGCCGCGCGGGGCCGGACGAGCGAGTGCGACCCGCCGGTCTCGCCGGGCTTCGGGGCGGAGGTCTTGAGCATGCACGCCAGATCGCGGATGCGCTCGCGGTCGGCCACCTCCAGCGGGCGGATCGCTCCGCGCATGAGCGGCATGCCCGCCTTCTGCTGGAACTCCGAGCACTTGCCGCCAAGTTCGCCGGACACGTCGGTGTTCAGGGTGGTGAGGCCCTTGAGCGCGAGCTGGTGCCAGTAGGGCAGGTCGCACAGCGCCATGTAGTTCGCCCCCGGCGAGCTGGGGGCGTTGAGCTGGGTGCGCGCCGCGACCGAATCCGCCGGGAGCGCGCCCCAGAGCCCCAGCCACTCGAGGCAGCTGCGCACGGTTCCCTCGAGATTCGCCTTGGAATAGGCGTCCCACTTCCACTGCTTGTCGGGGGCGTCGCCCTTGAGCGCCGCGATGCACTTGTCGCGCATCTCCAGGATCTTCGCCAGCGAATCGCACGCCGCCCGGCCCGCGCCCGGTCGCATGAGCTTGTTCAGTTCCGCCTGGTAGTCCTTCCAGGACGCGACGCCCTCGGAGACGCCGAGCTTGTCCACGATGTCGGTGTTCCAGTACTTCCACGCGGCGTCGCGGTAGTCCTTCACGGCCTGGCGCGCCGTGACGCACGACGAGGCGATCGCGGAGCTGTCCACGATCGGCGCTTCGGACGGGCCCGCACGCGGCAGGTCCGGCGCCGTTTCCGGGCAGATGCTCGTACGCACGCCCTCCCAGCCGCCCAGGAAGCCCACGAGCGCATCGGGGCAGTACTCGGCGGCGATGTTCCCCCCGCCGTCGTGCTCGAGGCGCGACATGGGGAGCCCCTCGACGTGCGGCGGGGTGATGTTCTTCGCGACGGCGTCCTTCAGCCCGGCGCCCGCCTTGGAGAGTCGCGAGACGTACTGCTCGAGCTGCACGCCGACGTAGCGGCGCTTGACGATCCGGAGCCCGGCCAGGCATTGGTCCGCCGCGCGGGTCGCGAACGAGGTGTTGGTGCCCTCCGACGGGAGCGGCCACGTTGCGCCGCGCACGCGCACGCCGTCGATCATGCTCTGGCGGTCCCGCAGGATCCCGTCCGCACGCTTGTCGGCCTCCTCGCGGTTCCAGACCAGCGAATCGCCCGGTGCGCCGAGCTTGTCCTCGGGCTTGTCGCTCAGCGCCGAGCCCACCTCCGCGGCCATCATCTTGGCGTACTGGATGGCGGACGTCTCGGCCTTCGGGTCGACCCTGGAGACGTACGCGAGGCAGCGCTGCAGGAGCGTGGAAGCGTCGTTCTTTTTCGCGGCGGCGCCCGAGACGTCGAGCGCCTTGTTCTCCGGGCGGATGGCCGCCTTCCACGCCTTGAGCGTGTCGATGGACCCCGGCGGCACGCCCTTCTTGGACGCGAGATCGATGGAGACGGCGTCCACCTCGTGATCGACGGCGGTGTACTCGCGCCCGAGGTCATCCATGAAGCCGGAGAAGTCGGTCAGCCAGTTCGCGGAGACCTTCAGCTTCGCGCTGCGATCCTGGGCATCGTCCACCTTGGCGCCCAGGGCCGCGGACTGCTCGATCCAGTCCTTGCCGAACTTGTTGTAGCTCTCGAGCGAGTCGACACTGGAGGTCACGAGCTTGGCGAACGCGTCGGGCGCGGCGACGGCGCCCTTCACGGCCGCATCCAGCTCTTTGATCTTCAGCAGCAGGCCGGACTGCCCGGCGATCTCCGAGGCGACTTCCTGCCGGAAGGCGTCGAGCGCGACGGTCACCTTCACGCTGTCGAGCGAGGAGCGATACTTGGCCACGTTCGCCTGGGTGAGCGCACCGGCGACGGCGGGGCCGGAGGCGGAGGCCGGTGCGCCGACCAGCAGGACGCCCAGGCGGTCGGCCTGGTCGGTCTTGAGCCAGTCGGCGGCGATCGGGTCGCCCTGGTCCTTCAGGAACTCCAGGAGCGGCCTGAGGCGGATGGGCGGGTCGATGCTCGGCGGCGCCGAGCCCGACGCGGCGCTGGTCTCCATGAGGTTGCCGAAGTGGACGATCTGCACGAGCGCATCCCCGGCGTGCTTGAGCCGGTCGATCTGATCGAACGACTCGACGCTCCAGGTCGATCGCTTGCCGAGCGCATCGAGGGACTTCTGCAGCACGGGCCTGAGCAGCGTCCGCGACACGAGCTCGCGGTGGATGGCCGCACGCTCGGCGTTCATGCCGACATCGCCCGCGAACAGGCGGATGGGGAAGAAGACCAGCGGCGTGCGCACGCGCTCGCCGGAATACTCGGCGCTCTTCTGCAGCACATCCGCGAGGGAAGAGCAGGGCTTGGCGAGCTGGTCGGAGATGTGCAGCTCCTCGGCCCCGTTGCCCTTCCAGTCCACGGTCTCGAGCTTCGGCCACGCCTCGCGAAGCTGGGTGTAGAACCCGGTCACGTTGCCGATGGTCCTGCTCACGCCGAAGAACGACCACACGGAGAGCCCGGCGAGGACGAGGGCCGCCACCATGCCGGTGACGTACGCCGCGACCTTGCGCGAGCGGCGCATGCGGTCCACGCTGTCGGCGGTGGTGACCAGGAGCGTCTCGCGGAAGACCTTCTGGCCGAAGACGTCCTTGTTGAAGAACGAGCGGTCCGGCCACTGCTCCTCGACGGGCTGGATGCCCAGCTCCTTGAGGGCCTTGGAGATGGAAGCGCCCTTGCGCTCCGAGGAGGTGAAGTAGATGCCGCGCATGAACGGCGGCGCGGTGGAGATCTTCTTGCGGGCGAAGACGATCTCGAGATACTTCTGCAGCGAGGCGCCGAGCTCGGCGAACGAGCCGGGCAGGCCGAAGAGCGTGTCGGAGCGGTCGGCCTGGCGGTCGCCCGTGGGCGGGCCCATGACCATGTCGGCGAGCGTCTTGGTGCGGAACACGCGCAGCCGCTCGACGATGCCGTCGATGAACTCCTTGACGCCCTTGGGATCGAACGGCGCATCGAGCTTGCCGGGCTTGGACCACCCGAGCATCTGCCCCGCGCCGGCGCGGTCGATCGCCTCGGTGAACTCCTTGAAGCCGTCGATCAGGTCGCACTTGGTGACGATGACCCACACCGGGAAGCGGATGTCGAGCTGGGCGCGGATCTTCTCGAGCTGGTTGCGCACCTGCCCGCCCTCGGTCGCGAGCTGCTCGGGCGTCTTGCCCAGGAGGTCCTGCACGCTCACCACGAGCATGACGCCGTTGAGCGGCTCGTACTTGCGGTGCCGCTTGAGGAACTGCAGGAACGTCTCCCAGCGCCCCTCCTGGCGCTGGTCCATGAACACCGCGCCCGCCATGTCGAGCACGACCGAGTGGATGGACTCGCCGTTGGACTCCGCGTCGATGAACCACCAGTTCATGCCGCGCGTGCCGCCGACGCCCTGCTGCAGGTCCTTGGCGTCGACCAGCCCGCACTTCTGCAGCAGCACGCTCTTGCCCGCCGAGGGCGGGCCGACGAGCACGAGCCACGGAGAGTCGTACACGCTGATCCCGGCCCGCTGGTACTCGGTCACCCCCTCGAGGAACTTGCGGCGCAGGTTCTCCTGCTCGGCCTTGTCGGCGCCGGAGCCGCCCGCGTCGTCGCCGAGGCCGTCGTCGAGGTCCTCGCTGAAGCGCTTCGCGTCGCGCTTCTTCTTGGCGCGCTCCCAGAACCTGGTGGAGAACCACGCCGCGGCGCCGAGGATCACCATCACCAGGAACGCCACGAAGTACGGCCGCCAGTCCGCGAACATGATCGCGCCGAGCGTGCCGAGCCCGAGCGACGACGCCACGGTCGCGCCGGCGATCTTGGTCTGGGCGGGGATCTCGCCGAGCTTCTGACCCATGCTCATGGGCGGGCCCCCTCTCCGGCCGTGGGCCACGCGGCGCTGGCCGACTTCTCGCTCTTGGGCTCCTTCTCGATGTCGGAGTTGATCGCGTTCACCGAGTCGGCGAGGTCCTTCTTCGCGTGCTTGAACAGCAGCACCTGCGCGATGATCAGCCCCACGAGCATGACCGCAAGCAGCACCGCGTAGCGCACCGTGCCCGGCACCCGCGGCGGGCGCAGGTCCTCGTCGATCGTGAAGTCGTAGGTCGCCGGCGTGATGCGCCCGCGCTCGTCCACCTCCTGCCGGTCCTTGACCTGGGCCCAGATGCGGCGCATCTCGCGCCCGAGCGCCTCGGCCCGCTCCTTCTCGCGCTCGAAGACGTACTTGCCGACGTAGCCGATGCCGATGCACGCGGCGAACACCTCCAGCCGCTCGTCCCGCCCGGAGCTCTTGGGCTCGGCGAGCGTCGCGTCGAGGTTGTCCCAGAAGACCTGGTCGAGATCGAAGCGGTCGTTGTGCGGATCGAAGCCGCGCTTGTTCCACGCGGCCTCGGCCCATGGCAGGCGCGAGCCCTTCACCATCCAGTCGGCGGTGGCCCACAGGGCCTGCTCGACGGCGGGGTTGTACACGCCCGGGGTCGCCTTCGCCTTGATGTCGGCGAGCATCGCCATGATCTCGTTGCGGACCTCGCCCGCATCGGGATAGCTCGCCGCGCGCGTCCGACCGAGACGATTGAGCCGGCACAGGTACGCCAGCAGTTTTTCACAGTGGTCGATCAGGGCCATCCAGGGTCCTTCTTGAGCAGGTTCAAGTGGGCGAAGCTGGTTCGCACGGTTCTCGGGGCACGAAGATCACGGAGCGGGAACACGGAGAACGGAGTCGGGGCGCGCGCGTACTCGAACCAGTTCGCAGGGAGTCGGGAGCGGCCAGTTCACCCTTCGGACAATCCCATCCTTCACGCGCGGAAGATTGAAGTTGAGGAGCAGGCCAAGAGGCAGACGGGCGAACCGAAGGTAGCCGACAAGCTGGCAGGAGTCTCGCTCGACCAGCGCCGTCACCGACTTGCACTCCACGATGACCAGCCCCTCGACCACCAGGTCGATGACCTGGACTCCCAGGTCCACCCCCTTGAAGCTCACCTGGAAAGGAACCTGGCGCGAGACCGCGAGCCCCCGCGCTCGCAGCTCAACCACGAGGGCCGACTCGTACATCTTCTCCCGCAGCCCGGGGCCCAGGAGCGTGTGCACCTCGATCGCCGCGCCGATCACCTCGCCGCTGACTCGGTCCACTTCCGGCGGCAGGGGCGATTCTCTCATCGCCACCATCCTGGATGGATCGAACCCTTGCCTCACTTCGCGCCCTCCGTTCCGACTCTGTGGACTCCGTGCCCCATGGACCGACCGGACAGCCCGGGTCCCTACGTCTTGGGCTGCGACGTTGCCGCCCCCGCCTGCGGCAGCGTGATGAACAGCGAAACCTTCTCGTACTCGAACTTCTGGAACTGGTTCCAGATGATGCACATGCGCTTGTCCTCCTGCACCCAGCGCCACATCCGCTCGTCGGCGCTCGGGATCAGGCGGAAGTAGTTCATGCCCCGCGGCTGGGGCAGCTCGGCCGGAACGCCGAAATCCCGCTCGAGCTTGACGCCCGGAACGTTCGCCGTCTCCGCGCCCGCGCCGAGGAACCGGCTCGGCGCCAGCGCGAAGATCGCCGAGTTCGCCACGAGCTTGGTCAGCTCGTTCGGGTCCATCTTGCTGTGGATGCCCAGCAAGAAGTCCACGCCGCTCGCGAAGTCCGCTGGGTCCAGCGGCTCGGACTTGAGGTAGCGCCCCTCCACGCCGAAGCGGATCTCCTTGATCGTCGTCAACGACGACTCGCGCAGGAGCGGCCGGATCCGACGGTCCAGATCGCGGAACACCGGCCCCGGCTTGTCGTGGTCGTAGGGGAGCGCCTCGAACGGGTCGCGATCGGGCGCGAGGGCCGCCAGTTCGCCCAGCAGGCCGCGGAGCGACAGGTACACGTCGAACGGCGCGACCGCCCCGGCCGCGACCATCGTCTGCAGCACGCCCGTGAAGTGGTTGAGCGTGCGGAGCCGCATCACCCGCAGCATCTGCAGCGGATTCAGGTTCGCGGGCGACCAGCCGACGCCCGGCCCGCCGAGCTTCTGCGCCAGATCCTGCCTGTGCGCGCCGACCGCCGAGGCCAGGTCCCGCAGCAGCACGCGCAGCGCCGGCGCGCCCCCGATCCCGAAGCACGGCGGAAGAAACGTCGGGTCCTCGCGCGGCCGGATGCCGTCGTCGGTCCCCGCCGCCTCCAGCCGCATGATCGGGATCGTCTCCAGGTTCGTCGTGTCCTCGCCGGGGAACACGAGCCTCGCGTTGATGCGGCGCAGCATGACGTCGTGCGGGTTCTTGCCCGTGTTCTCGTCGGCGACCTGCTTGGCCATCGTCACGGCGTACAGGCAGCTCACCATCGCCGGGTCGGCCGCGCTCGGGCCGCTCGAGTCCGAGCCGTCTCCCGAGAGCGCCCCATCGCCGGCCACGCTCACCGAGTTCGCCCGCCCGGACTGCCAGAGCGGCACGCCCAGGCTCACCACCATCCCGCCGGACATCTCGCGGAACTTCTGCCGGAACTCCCGCACCCCCACCTCCGCGTTCTTGCCGACCTCCACCTCCACGCCGCTGGGCATCACCACGTGCAGCCTGTCGAAGCGCACCTTGTACTCGCCAAGGTCGTCGGCCGCGACCTGCATCTCCACGACGCCGTACGGAAACGCGCGGAGAAGCGCGCGGTCCGACCGGTCTCGCTCGTGCAGATCGCGCTGCATCCACTGCAGGTGGTGCGGAAGAAGGAAGAGCCCCTCGTGCCAGTGCATTGTGCCGCGTGTGCTCATCCTTCGCTCGCCTCCAATCGGTCCCGATTATTTGATCCGCTCGTGCACGAGCTCTCGGATCGCGGCGATCGCCTGATCCGCAACCAGCTCGGGCGACCGCCCCGCCATGTCCTTCTCGAAGAGTTTCCAGGCCGCGACCTCCTTGGAGGTCATCATGCCGCCCTCGGCCTTCTCCCTGAAGTGCCGAGGCGAGAGTTCCCGGGTCAGGCCGTCGGCGAACTTGGTGATCCCGGGCTTGACGGCGATCAGCAGGGCCGCGACGACCTTGCCGAGTCGGCGTGCTTCCATCTCCAGCTGCGCCTTGTCCTTGCCCTCGGGGCCCGTCGAGGCGAGGAAGCCCGGCGCCGAGTCCCAGATCGTCGGCGCCTCCTTCGATCGCATCACCTCGGGCGAGAGCTCGCCCCACGCATGCCATACGGTCTCGGCGTACTGCGTCAGGCGCAGGAGCATCGCACAAAGCTCCCCCACTCTCGGCGGCTGAACCTGGTCGGGCGATATCCGGAGGACCGTGCAGACATCGCGAACGATCGCATCGCGATCCGGGCTCTTGGGGGGTCCCAGCACCGCCGTCAGGACGCCCCGAACCGCCTCCCGCTCGGCTTCCGGCATGCTCGCCCAGTCCCGGGCGATCTGGTTCGCCGCGTCGATCGGCGTGGCCTCGACCGCGGCAGGCCGAGAAGCGCCCCCGGAGGCGCCCCCTTGGAACTGGGCCAGGGCCGCGTTGAGCATGTCGCGCAGCCCCTGGCCCTGCAGATCGCCGACGGATGCGCCGATCTCACGCTCCAGCATCGCCTTGCGCGTTTCGGCCGGGCTGCCGGCGTGCGTTGCCTGCACCTGTCTGAGGCGCTGGGCAAGGCGCGACGCCCGGTCGGTGTTGTCGGAGGTACTGGTGGTCATTTCGCCCCGTTATGGATGGGGCGCATGGTACCAGAACCCTCATCGCACCGCCAGACCAAGCCCGACCGCTCTTCGGAGGCCCGATATGACACCCCAGGCGCGCGGCGAACTGCCGACACCAGTCCGCGCACACGGCGCAGCCGTGCCACCTTCACTCCGGCACACGCCAATCGACATCCCCGAATAGAGGGGCTCGGTTTCAAGGTCGATGGACCTTCTGCGGACGCGAACGCGCTCGCATCAGGAGGTTCCCCCATGAAGGCTCGGCACGTTCTCGGCGCTGCGGCGGTTCTGGCATGTGCGGTCGGCTTCGGCTGCGAGACCTCCCACCAGTACTCGCACGTCTCCTATCCCGAGAGCGTCATGGATGGGGCCAGCGACTCGATCGGGTGCGCGGTCTTCTCGCCGCAGGTGCAGAGTCGCATGTACGCCCACAAGCTCGACGTGGACTCCAAGACCGCCGTCGCGGGCGTGGAAGACAACGCCGGCAACTGAGCCCGCGCTCGCCGCTCAGGGCTTGCGAACCAGCAGATCGTTCGGACCGACAACCGGCGGCGGCTTGGCCGCGGCCGTGCTGAAGGCCAGGCGCATGCCGAGGTCGGCCATGACCAGGTCCGGGCCGTCGATCGCGATCGGCTTGGCCGCATCGCTCGGCTGCGCGAAGGCCGAGCGGGTCGCGAATGCCGAGCCCCCCATCGACTCGAACGTGCTTCCGCTCGCCACGACTTCGGCGACGTTGCCGATGAGATGGCGGAAGGCGGTCGCGCCGGGATCGGTCGCCTCGAAGAGCGTCGGCGGATGGGCGCCGCTTCCGCCGGGCGGGTTCGCGAACACGCCGAGCCCGCCGATCCGGTTGAACGTCGCGGCCGACCAGCGGTCTCCGGTGAGAAACGCGGGCGCGCCGCCGTCGTTGTCGAACGAAGGAGAACCCTGCGAGAAGGCCGCCGACCATTCCGCGGGCGTGGGCAGGCGCATGCCGAGCGACTCGGCGGCCGCCTGAGCCAGGTTGGCGCTGATCAACTGCGCGGGCGAGTCGGGCGTGGGCGGGGCGGGCGCGCCATCCGGGAACGGATTGGCCGCGCAGTTGCTCGGCTCGGCGATCGCGAGCCAGGGCCGGCGGCTCTGCGGCACGCAGTTCGGATCGGTGTACACGTGCTGCGGAAGCGACGAGTTGCCGTAGAGGACGAACGTTCCATCGTCGTTGATGTGCCAGCTCCGGGGAAGATCGCCGTCGGTGATGCTCGGCGTGATGTTGCCGCGGCGCTGGGCCGGCAGGCGATTGATCGCCGCGACGAAGAGCTTCGCGGGCATCTCGTCGGCGGCGAGGTAGACGCGCGGCGCGTTGGAATCGGTCGGGCGGAGCAGCACGAAGCCCACCTGATCGCCGGTCGCGGCGTATCGCATCAGGATCGAAGGATCGCCGAGCGTTCCCTGGGGTGTCCAGCCCGGCGGCGGTGTGGAATCGACGGGACGAGTCGTCAGCACGTCGTAGAGACGCTTGGCGTCCGGGATGCTGGCGTTGAGCGCGGGCGCATCGCCGATCGCCTTGAGCAGCGCCAGCGTCTGCGCATCCGCGCCCTTGCCGACGAGCCTGTGCAGCGCGAGGTTCGCGCGAAGGACCGGGTACGGATCGGGAGAGCCGGCCGTCGCCGGCGGGAGCGTGCCCATCGATTCCAGCGCCGCGAGCATGGTCCCGTGGTCGGCGGGGGGCTGGTACGCATCCAGCAGCGCCGCGACGCGATCGAAGTCGTCCTTCTTCTGCGCCGCGATCGACGGCGCATCGCCCCGCCCGGCCCCCAGAGACACCAGCCTGGTCATCGTCGCCAGCAGCGACGGCCAGGTTTCCGGCGCTGCGCCCTTGGCGGTCGTGATGTCGCTCACCCACCGGTGCAGCGCCGACCGCCACGCCGCCCGCTGTTGCTCCGGCGGCAGCTTGTCGAGCTCCGCCAACGTCGCGGGCCAATCCGCCTCGCTCTCGGCGCCGCTCCAGGCATCGAGCCCCAGCTCCGAGGCGGCAACATCCTTCTGGCTCAGCACGCTTGCAAGCTTGGCCCTCAGGGTCTGATTGCCCGTCCAGGCCACGCCGGAGGGCTTCTCGTCCAGCGCCCACCCGGCGCGGAGCGCTCCCAGCACTTCCTCCGCGTTCGCGTAGGTCGCGAGCAGTTCGTTCCGCTGCGCACCGGCGTTCGCGGGCGGCTGGCTCGCCGTGCCGAGCGCGTACGCCTCCAGTCCTGCGCGCCGATCGTCGTTGATCTGCTTGAGCCGGTTTTCGAAGCGCTTCACGAACGGCCCGAGCTTGGCGATCTCCTCCGGAGACGGGCCGGGGAGCAGCGGAATGCTCGTGAGGCGCGACCACGCTTCGCCCTTGTCCTTCTCGAGGTCGGCCACCTTGTCGGCGGCGACCGTCTGCGTGTACTTTTTCTCCAGCTCGCCGCGCACCTTCGCCCACACCTGGCTCTGCCAGTCGCTCTCGATCGGGTCGCGGCTCCAATCGGGCTCCTTGGCCCAGATCGACGCGAACGGCGTGCCCGTGGGAGTCACCGGCTTCATGGCATCGAGCACCCCCGAGAGAGCCGTGACAACCTGCGCACGCTCGGCGACGCCCGCGTTCCACGCGTCCTGCTGCTTCTTCTTCTCGTCGGTCCAGCGCTGATCGGCGCCCGCACCGGGCGTCGCATCGGCCTGCCGCATGAGGGGTGCGAACTCGACGTCGAACTTCCGCTTGGCCACCGAGAGCGCCCGCTCGAACTCCGCCGAGATGGCCGCGGCGTCCTCGGGCTTGCGCTTGTACGCATCCTGCGCCGTCTGCTCGGCGGACTTTGCCGCGGCCTCGCCGGGGCCGCCGACGTACTCATCATCGACCCGCTTGATGAGCGTTGCGAACTGCGTGGCAAACGGCGCCCCCTCGACCGGCTTGAGCGCCGCGATCTGCTGCTGGAGATACGCCCGCGTGCGGGCCTCATCCCAACGCTCGGCGTTCCCCTCGAAGTGGTTCCTCGCCTCGGCCTCCGCCTGCGCCGCGCGAGGATCGGCGGCGAACGCGGCCAGCGCATCGCGCTCGGTCTTGAAAACCGAATCGAACGTGCGCGCCACGGGCGTCTGACCGTTGTTGTTGCCCTGTCCGTTCGTTCCGTTCGTCCCGCTCGTGCCCGACGCCCGCGTTCCCCCGGCCCACGGCTTCCACGCGTACACGCCCCCAGCGACCACGATCGTCGCCGCCGCGAGGCCGATCCACAGGCCCGTCTTCGATTTCTCACCGGTCTTGGATGGACGTTCGGGCTTGGCCGCGGGCACCGCGGCGGGCGGGGCCGGTTTCTCGAACGCGGGCCTCTCCAGCTTTTTCGGCTTCTTCTCGACCGCTACGGTCTTGGGCTTGGGGGCTTCGGGTGGAGGCGTTTGCACCGGCGCCGGTCGCTCCCGCGCTTCCCGTTCCGGGGGCTTCGGCGCGGGTGGCTCGGGCTGCGGCTCCGGTTTTTTCTCGGGTGGCGGCTTGGGCTTGTCCAGCGCGATCAGCGGGAGCGCCCTGGCTCGTTCGAGCCACGCATCGATGTCGGTCCCGGTGAGCAGCCCCTTCGGCGCCTTCGCCAACCTCGCCAGCGCCGAGAGATCGTGCGCCTTCGCGTTGGACCGCCCCGACCCGTCCTTCGCCGGCGCCTTCAGCCACTCGCGAACCGCCAGCAGCCTGCGGCGGGCGTCGGCCTGCGCACCGCGCACCGCCTCCATAACCTCCCCGGCCTTGGCTCGCTTCCCCCCGGCGTCGAACGTCGACTGCGCCGACTCAAGCGCTCGCGAGAGCACGGGATCGCCGCGCAGCTCCTTCGCGAACGCCTGCATGTCCGCGGCGTCGCGCTCGAGGTCGGGCCGCATCGCGTTCCACGCCGCGAGTTCCTCGTCGTTCAGCTCGAGCCTGTGCTCGGGCCCGAGCGTCACCAGCCCGATCTTCTCGGGCAGATACTCCGGCGGCCTGGCGGGCTTCTTCTGCACCGACGCCCGCTTGAGCCACTCGTCGAGCGCCGCGACCGTGAACACCTCCTCGGGCCGGATCCACGCGCCGCGGCAGGCGTCCGCGATCGCCTCCTCGTTGCGCTCGGCGCTGGCGCCCTTGCCCCCGGCCTCCGGATAGAGCACCTTGCCGATCGGTCCCAGCGTCGCGCGCACGCGCGTGTGCGAATCGAGCAGCCGCTCGATGACGGTCTCGAGGTCGAAGTGCGGACGCGTCTGCTTGAACTCGCCCTGCACGGCCTCCGGCGCTCGTTTCAGGACCTGGTCGTCGGGCGCCGAATCGCGCGAGAGCGTGCGCGCCAGCGTCCGGATGTCGCGGGCCATCTCGTCGATGATGTGCCGCTTGGCCTCCCACTCGGTCGCCAGCTCGGGCGGGATCTCGAACCGCTCGTCGGGCTCCAGGCGGACCAGCCCGGCCTCCTCCGGCAGCTTCTCGACGAGAATGATGATGTGCCGCTTGGCGCGATCGATCCACGCCTCGAGGTCCTCGACCCTCGCCCCGCCGGGCGAGATCGAGTCCCGATCCATCTGGGCCAGGTCGTGCGCCTTGCCGTTGGGCCGAAAGTCGGCCGCGCCCCCGGTGAAGCCCACGGGCGAGCGCAGCCAGCCCGCGATGTTCTCCAGCGCCTTGGCGGCCCGGTCGTGGGCCGTCGCCGCCGCCGCGAGCAGTTCCTTCGCCTCGCCGTACGCCTTGGCGTCGAACGTCCGCTGCACGCACGTCTCGGCCTCGGCGACGACCTGGTCCTTCCGCCCGAACGCCGCGAGCGATTCGCTCGCGCTCTTGATGCCCCGGCGGACGCGATCGGCGCGCCGCGTGATGTCCGCGACGGCGCGCTCCATCCACGCCCGCTCCTGCTCGGGCAAGGAGGGGCGCCCGGCCGCGGGAAGCTCGATCAGACCGAGTCGGTCCGGGAGAGGAATGTGCGCAGCATCGTCGGGCATCCGCGGTTACGAGCGGGCGGCGAGTGGCCGGCCCGATCGATCAACTCTTCTCGGGGAGCGGGCTCCGATCCAGGCGAACGCCGCCGGTATCGACCCACACCTTGATCTCGTCGTTCTCGTACGTCTGGCTCATGGGAGTGACGTCGCGCGTCCACGTGCTCGGATCGGGCATCGTGCCCGGGGGCGGATCGACGATGACCTTGAGCTTGGTCACGTGGCTGGCCCGCCAGGTGCTCCAGATCGGGTCGCTCGGCTTGACGGCCTGGACCCCGGTGCCGGCCCGGATCTCCAGCGACCTGGTCGCGCTCCTGAACTTGGCCCGCTTCTGCGCACCGGGGCCGGAACTGGCGAACCATTCGGCCGGGTTCACGCCCTCGATCTCCTTGGCGTCGGCGTCGGAAACGCCCACGATGTCCACCTTGTACGTGGTGCTGCTGGTCGCCGTTCCCGCCGGCGGACCCACGCTCATGTCAAGGGCCTTGAAGCTCTTGCCGCCGCACCCGCCCAGAACGGCAGCGAAGAGGATGCTGGCCGCGGCGGTCACCTTCATCATCAGGCTCATGTCAGTCTCCTAGTTCCACGAGTTTCTTTCGGAGCAGGCCGGCGATTTCCGCATCCGGACCGGCGCTGGAGAAGATCAGACCCCGGCTTGCACAGACCAGAGTGTACAAATCCTGCCGGAACTGGTGGAACACGTGCCGCGGCGTCGCGGCGCCCGCGGACCCCAGTTCCTGGAACGGACAGTCAGGATACCCGGGCATCGCCCGGACAAGCGACGCGATGACCCTGGCCCACAGGTCGGGGGGGATCGCGCCCGAGACGTCCGGCGGGCTCGCGTTCCACAGGAGTCTGTGCGGCCCGAGCAACCGGCGGAGCTCGGCATCCTTCTTCAGCACACCGTGCACGCGCTGGTCCAGCGGCTGGTCCACGCCGTCCTCCGAAACCCGCACGGCGAGGCTCCGCATGTGGCTCAGGGTCTCGGTCAGGGGATGGTCCTTGGTCGCCAGCAGCACGCCCATCGCAACAGCGCCCATCGACCAGAGGTCCGCCGGCGTTCCGAGCACCTGCAGCACGCTCACCTGCACGCCCGGGATGTTCTTCGCCTTCGCGGCGACAAGGTCGTTGTACACCGATTCCGGCAGGGGTTCCTGGAGGGTCGTGATGGCCAGTTCGTTGCGCGTCCGCACCTTTGCGGGCTTCGCCTTGCCGTACAGCGTGATGGACCTCCCCCCGACGACCAGGCCTATCTGGATCAAGTCGCAGGACTCCACAACGAGCGCCGACGACGTCTCCAGAAGCGCATCGAGCTCCACACCCTTGTCGCCCGCCGTGACCGAGGCGATCCGCAACCGCGCCTCGGACTCGCGTGAGCTGCCCTCGCTCGGGCTGAACTCGGAACGCAGCCACTCCGGCTGGGGAACGAAATACCGGCCCTGCCCGCCGCGGATCGGAATCGCCGGCGCGGGACCGGTCTCCAGCAGGTGCGCTCGCGCCGTCCACGCCCAAGGCAATCCCTCGCCGATGCCCGCCGCATCGACGGCGAAGCTCCCGGTTCGGATGCTCAGCAATGGCGCATCGTCGCGGGCCGCAAGATCCTGCACCGCGCTCACGGCGTCGAGCAGCAAACGCAGCTTCAGGTGCAGTCGCTCCGGGACGCTCGCGCCAAGCTCATCGGCTCGCTCCGTCAGGAGTCCCACGCCAAGCTCGCCCGCGGCGAGGCCGGTCGGTGAACCATTGGCCTGCGCGGCCGCGGAGCCCGTCAGGATTCCGAAGACCTCCTCCACCGGCCGCGCCCCGAGCCACTCGCCCATCTGCTGAAGCGACAGCGGGCAGTGCGGCGTGACGGCCCAGAAGCTCGCGCCCAGGTTCACGCCGATGCGCTTGGCGGAAAGCCCGAGGGCCTCATCAACGCCGACATCGCCCGCCGGAACCGAGAGCACCGAGCCATCCCCCGCCTTGGCGCACAACATCCGCCTCGTCGTCGTGGAATACGCCGGCTCGCCACGCGACGCGAGCTCCGCGTCGTTCGTGCACAACTCCCACGGCGAGCCGCCCTCGGATGCCGCGACCACGCACGCGGGCGCCGAGCCCGTGAAGTCCACGATCCACGGCGAGGCCCGGCGGGATCGGTCGCCGTGCTCGATCAACCCCGACCCCGATCGCTCGACGCGCGCGATCCACGAGTGCCACCGCTCATCGAGCAGGATGTTGTTCAGCGCCCCCTCCGCCGAGAGCATCCTCTGCACAAGCCCGGACGGATCGTGGAACCAGATATCCACAAACCGCAGCACCTGCCCCTTCGCATCCGTCACC
>DASZWV010000373.1:0-3612 GCA_035546115.1 Phycisphaerales bacterium | reverse complement strand
GGGGGGGTGGGGTCAGGCATGGGCGGCCTCCCGGTTTGGCTGCAAGTGCGAGCGCAGGGCGTCCATCGCGGCGCGGTAGCGCGAGGCGATGGTGCTCCGATTCTCGCCGAGGGTGAGGGCGATCTGGTCGAAGGTCAGGTCGGCGATGTGCTTGAGGAGGATCAACTCGCGGTGATCGTCCGAGAGCCGTTCGACCGCGGCGTGGAGGCTGGCTGAGTCCGTCGGCGCCGGGCCCGGTTTCGAGCCGTTCATCGCGGCGTGTTGCCGCTCGGTCGCGCTTGCCCGGGATCGGGCGCGCAGGGTGTTGAGGGCGATCGAGCGGGCGATGCGGATCAGCCACGCGAGGGCGTCGTCGATGCGGGCGAGCTCGTCGGGCGATCGGGAGACGGCGCGGAGCCAGGTCTGCTGGATGACGTCGTCGGCCGCGGCGTCGTTGCGGAGGAAGGCTCGCGTGTAGGCGGCGAGTCGCGGGCCGACGCGGGCGTGGAGCGTTCTGGCCGCGGTTTCGTCGCCGCGGGACATGGCCAGCAGGAGCTTGGCGTCGTGCGATGCGGGCATCAGTTGGGCCGGGCGAGGGCGTTCTGGAGGCGGGTGCGGGTTTCGGTCTGGCGGGCGGCGGCCTTGATGTACTGCTGGTGCACGCGGACGAGGGCGGGCGCGGCGTGCTTGGCGATGATGCCGTAGTCGCCGTCCTTGGCGCCCTTCTCCAGCGCCCCGAGGCGCGTTTCGGCGTCGGGCAGGTCGAAGACGTCGAGCACGGCGGAGTAGTACTTCTCGGATTTGTCGAGGTCGGCGTTGATGGCCGCGGCGTCCATGGCCTTGATCGCCTTGACGTCGGCGCTGTCGGGCTGGTCGTCCAGGAGCGGGAGGACGTCATCGGTGAATGCCTTGGGGCCGCCGGGGCCGGCGACCTTGGCGCGGATCCAGACGACGACCCAGTAGCGCTCGCCGAGCACCGCGCCTTTGATGCCGAAAGGATCGGGGCCGTTCGACCTGTCCATCTCGTTCATGAGCATGGATTTGGCGGTGGAGGTGAGCTGGCCGGAGTTGACGAGGTGGTCCACCTGCGCACAGGCGAGCGTGTGGATGGCGTTCGCGACGAGCGCGGAGATCATCAGTCGCTCGTGGGAGAGGTGGCGCGACATGGCGAACATGGCGACGATGCGGTCGGCGGCATCGTCGGGTTTCTGCTCCTGCAGGAGGCGGCGGGAGTCGGCGGCGAGGTAGCGTGCGGCCGCGCGGAGCTTGCCGAGATGCGGGAGCAGGGCGCCGGCGCCCTGGGAATATTCCACCCCGAAGTCGCAGGCGTCGATCTTTGCGGCGCGGATGAGCGTGCTCGCAACGTCGGAGACCTGGGCGAGCTTCCTGGAAAGCTCGGCATCCGGGAGCCAGTTGGGGTTGTCGGCGCTCACGGCCTCGGCGGCCATCTTCGAGACGTCGTCGGGGAGGAGCAGCATGGCGCGGTAGTAGAGGAGCGCGGCGTTGGTGGGGTCGTGGAAGTCGGCGTCCGCGGCGGGCGTGAAGGACACATCCATGTCGGATGCTCTGAGTGTGGCCTCGGGCGAGGTGACGACGACCTGGGTATTCTGGCCCGTGCGAGCGACCGGCATCGCGTCTGGCGTGTTCTCGGGCGCAAATGCCGTTGGCGAGTCGGGTTGTGAGACGGCCGCAGCCGCGCCCGCAGACCTCCGTGAGGCGATCGACCAACGGTTGAACTTCAGTCGCGGAACGCGACCGGCAGGCTGTATCCCGGGCGGATAGTCGATTTGGAAATCGGCCTCGGTGAGCGTTACCGCCTTCATGCCGATCATGTCTGTGATCTTCGCAATCCTCGCCGTTAGCCCGCCTGTGCCGAGTTCGATCGAGCGCGGCAGATGGTCTCTGGCGCTTATGGACCAGACGCGGTCGCGATCCTTTGCGGAGGGGTTGGCCTCGATGACCTCACAGACCTCGCCATCGACGTTCGTGAATCCGGTCTTCGAGAGGTTGGGAGCCTGCGTGAGCTCGAACTTGAAGGGCTCTGCTGCGGACCACACACTCGGAACAAGCTCCCGGCACAAGGGCGCCGGGTTCGTCGCTGCGGGATCATCTGCGGGCGCGCTCTTGATGGTGTTGTCGGAATAGTCGGCCCAGATAATCGTCTCGCCATCGCCCACGGCGCGGAGCTTGCGATCCTGATGCCCAGGGTCCTTGCATCGGCCGTCCACGCTCCACACGAGGGAGTGAGCGCCCTCCGGTCGCCAGATCTTGACCGTACCGGAGATGTCGATGACGTCTTTCAGCATACCGGTGGCATGCGTGTGAACTTGGTATTCCAGGCCGGTGACCTCGCCGATGGCCTTGGCCGACTCTTCCAAGACGGTCTTGGCGTCCTCGTGAACCTGGGCGAAGGCGGCCGAGGCGAGGCACACAACGGGGAGGGCAAAGGCGCGGCGGATCATGGGGCGGGCTCCGATGCTGGTGATACAGATAGGACACCGCTCGGCGTAATCCGTCTGGGTTAAAAGCCGGAATTGTTGCGAAAATGCACGCCGGCAGTCCGCGGCCGCCCCGATGTCGCTGTGGCCTATGGCTGCTGGGGCCGGTAGCCCATCTGCGTGTTGAAGGCCTGGGAGTGGCCGCGGGGGATGGTGATGGTCTGCCAGTTGTTCCTGACCAGCAGGCGTGCGGTGAGGACGATCTGGCCGACGTGGTAGCTGGTGTGGGCGAGTGAGCGGGCGAGGGCGGCGGGGACGGTGAACGTTTCGCCGCGGATGAAGACCTGCCACTCGAGGTGGTCGTGCTGCATGGCGCCGAGGGTGGAGAAGAGGACGTTCCAGCCGTTCTCCCACGCGGCGAGGATCTCGGCGCGTCCGGCCGCGCCGGGGGCGAAGGAATCGACGAACTCGGCGTCGCGATCGCGCCAGGGCTTCTCGCCGTCGGTGGTCAGGAAGTCGGTGAAGCGGGAGACGAGGTTGCCGGAGACGTGCTTGATGATGACGGCGATGGAGTTGGTGTTCTCATCCGGGGCGCGGCGGAGGTCGTCGTCGGAGACCTGGGCGACGGCCTTGTCTGCGAGCTTCTTCTGGGCGTGGAAGGCCTCGATGAAGGCGGTGAGGGTGTTGTCGGCGAGGTGCATGGGGGATCGTAGAAGTGCCGAGTGCGGAGTGCCGAGTGCCGAGCAGACGGGCATATCCTCCGCGACGTGTCCACATCGCTCGCGACCAGCCTTGCCGGGATCTCGCTTCGCAACCCGGTGATTTTGGCCGCGGGAACGTGCGGGACGATCGATGAGTTCGGCGATGTGCTGGATCTCTCCCGCATCGGCGGGCTGGTGACCAAGTCGATCACGCGCCAAGCGCGAGAGGGGAACAAGCCGTGGCGGATCGTGGAGACGCGCCACGGGGGGATGCTCAACGCGATCGGGCTGGCCAATCCGGGGATCGAGGCGTTCGAGTCGCACACACTGGCGCGCGTGGCGGGGTCCGGGATGCCGTGCGCTGTGATCGGGTCGGTCGCGGGGTTCAGCGTGGAGGACTATGTGGTGGTCGCCGCGACGATGGATGAGTGGGGGAAGGGGATTGGATTGAGGGGAGCCCCGAGCGCAGGCTCGGGTTCGGGCGAAGCGGCGGG
>DASZWV010000372.1:0-4147 GCA_035546115.1 Phycisphaerales bacterium | reverse complement strand
TCCCCACGCTCCGCAAGGCCGTCGCCATGCGCGCCGAGCACGTCTCGACCGTCCTGCTCGAAGCCTCCGGCGGCGTCACCCTCGACACCGTCCGCGCCATCGCCGAGACCGGCGTCGACCTCATCAGCGTCGGCGGCCTGACCCATCATGCCGTGTCGCTCGACTTCTCGATGGAGGTCAAGGCCACCGACTGATCACACCGCCGCCGCGATCTTCTTCGCAAGCTCCACCCCCGCGCCGTGATCAAACGCGATCCTGTCCCACCCGATTCCCAGCCCGCGCCCGTCGGGCATCTTGGGGATGATGTGGAAGTGCACGTGCATGACCACCTGGTGCGCCGCCGCGCCGTTGTTCTGCAGCACGTTGAAGTCGCGGCAGCCCGTGGCCTTCATCACCGCCCGGCATAGGCGAGGCAGCACCCGCCCGATGGCCGCGCTCGACTCATCGGAGAGCTGGTCCAGGGTCGGCCTGGCCTCCTTGGGAATCACCAGCGTGTGCCCCGGGCTCAGCGGGCTGATGTCGAGGAACGCGAAGACGTGCGCATCCTCGTACACCTTGTGGGAGGGAATCTCGCCGCGGATGATCTTCGTGAAGATGGTGGGGGAATCGGCCATGGTTGAGCATACGAGCAAGATTGCTCTTGGGGGTCTTCGCGATTTAGAGTACGCTGGGCGGCATGAACCTCGCGGGATCGATGGTCACGGTGCTCTTGCTGCCCTGCGTTGCTCTTGCTCAGAGCTACGACCTTCGCGCCAACTGGAGCGATGCGGACAATCCGCATGGAACTTGGAGCTATCGCGATGGCACGGTGCCGATGACGGCGGTGGGCGACGTGCAGCCCGGTGCCTGGGAGTTCCCGCAGCGCGCCTGGGTCCGCTATGGACCGGCCCAGGACGAGTTCGCCGCGTGGTTCATGAGCAACGGCAGCGAGGCGTTTTCGCACGAGTGGTCCACCGGCGACATCGTCTGCCATACCGGCCATCGAGAGACGCAGCCTCGGGGCGTTGCGAGCGTCGCCTGGACCAGCCCGCTCGACGGCACGGTCGTCCTCACGGGAGGCGTGTGGCCCGGATCGCCGATACTCGCCAGCACGCCACAGTCCTGGTCGCTCTGGCACGAGTTCGTCAGACTGGCCGGTCAAACCACTCTTTCGTCGGGCAGCCGCTCGGCGCCGGTGCCGTTTCTCACGGCGACCTTGGATCCGATATCGCTCGATATCGTGCGAGGCGAGGCCGTGAGGCTCGAGATCGAACCGCGTGATTCGAACGGCGCCGGCGACTACGTCGGCGTGACCATGAACATCATCGTGTGCGCGGGTGTGATGCAGGATCCCGCGCCCGCCCGTCTTTGTCCCGGTGGAAGCACGTTCATGACGGTGCAGGGGCGCACGAGCTACGGCACGCTGTCCTATCGATGGCGAAGGAACGGCATCGCGCTGCTCGAAGCGCCCGCCGCGCATTACCAGGGCGTCTTCACCCCGACGCTCTCCATCACCAACGCGTCCCACGACGTCGCGGGTGAGTACGACTGTGTCGTGTCGAGCATCTGCGGTGTCGCCATCAGCCGCACGGCCGAGGTGGGCTACTGCGCCGCCGATTTCGACTGCTCAGGATCGGTCGGCGGCACGGACATCTTCTTCTACTTGACGGCGTGGTTTGCCGGAGACGCTCGGGCGAACGTCGATGGCGTGGCCGGAGTGACGCTTCAGGATCTGCTGGCTTTCCTGAACGGCTGGTTCACCGGCTGCTGAGTCAGCATCCGACGAACCAGGCGTTCAGGAAGTCGAAGATATCCTGGACCTCCAACAGGCCCCCGTTGAAGTTCGCCGCGGGGTTGCCCGCGAACCAGGCGTTCAGGAAATCGAAGATGTCCTGCACGGTCACGCCGTCGGCGCCGTTGAAGTCGGCGCGGCAGGGCGTTTCGGAGTGGTTGGTCACGGCCGTGTTCATCGAGGAGGTCGTGGTGCACGGGTCGGTGCCCGTCGGGCCGATCAGGCCCGGGCTGTAGCCGATGTGCCCGGCCATGTCGGTGCGCACGCAGAGGATCTCGTCGTGGTTGGAGACGCCGTCGCCGTCGGAGTCGTCACCGTCGATGTCCGCGATCGCCTGCGCGATGGAGCGGCCCGCATCGAGCCGCGCCTTGAGCGCCATGCGGTAACAGTTGCCGCTCTTGCTGTAGCTGCTCCCGTTGGGGTGGTGGCAGACGTAGCAGTTCTGCCCCGCCTCGCTCGCCATGCGCGTCAGCAGGGTCGAACTCGGGTAGGCGTTGCGGAACGCCGTCACATACTCCGGATGGCCGAGCGAGGCCGGCGCGAGAGCGCACACCGCCAGCACCGCCACGCACGCGCAACGATGGTTCATAGGTCACCGCCCGAAAACGCTGCAAGTCGCGGGCCAGAACGCGGGTTTTCGGCAAGCCCCGTGGGCACGAGAGAACGCGGCTCGGCGCGGCGAGCGTGCCGGAAAGCGAGAAAATCCGGCCGGAATCTCTCGACTTTGGGATGGGCGAGCGCGGCCGCGGGCCTGTCGATTCTCGCCCGCGGCACGCCGCGGGGGCGTCCGTACGATCCCGGCGATGCCCGTGGATTCTCCCAGTTCCGCCGCCCGTGCGCCCATCCGGAAGCTGCCGCCGCTGCTGGTGAACCAGATTGCCGCCGGAGAGGTGGTGGAGCGCCCCGCGAGCGTCGTGAAGGAACTCGTGGAGAACGCGCTGGACGCCCGGGCCCGGACCATCACCGTGGAGCTCGAGCAGGGCGGGATCGAGCTCATCCGCATCACCGACGATGGGGGCGGCATCCCGGAGGATGAGCTGATCCTCGCGATCTCGCCGCACGCGACGAGCAAGATCGCCATGCCGGAGGATCTCGACCGCATCGGGACCATGGGCTTCCGGGGCGAGGCGCTGGCCTCGATCGCGAGCGTGTCGCGGATGAGCATCCGGTCGCGGACGGGCTCGCAGCCGGGCGCGGCCCAGATCGATGTCGAGGGGGATCAGATCGCCCCGATCAGGCCCGCGGCGGGGCCGGTCGGGACGTGCGTCACGGTGCGCAACCTGTTCTTCAACACGCCGGCGCGGCGAAAGTTCCTCCGGACGGCGAGCACCGAGCAGGGGCACTGCGTGGATGCCGCGTGCACGCTGGCGATCTCGCACCCGGCGGTCGGGTTCCGCATCGCGACCGACCGGAGAGTGGTTCTGGATGTCGCGCCCGGTCAGGGGCCGCGGGAGCGGGCGCTCGCGGTGCTCGGCAGGGAGCTCGAGGAGCAGATGCTTGAGGTCTCGGCGGACCGGTTCGATGACGCCCGCGGCCTGACGCTCTGGGGGCTGATCGGCCTTCCGGGCATCGCCCGCGCCACGCCCAAGGCCCAGCACGTGTTCCTCAACGGGCGGCCCATCCGCGACAAGACGATCCAGCACGCGCTGCGCGAGGCCTATCGCGGCCTGATCGAGCCCGGCCGGTACCCGACGTGTGTGCTGATGATCGAGATGGATCCGGGCGCGGTGGATGTGAACGTCCACCCGGCCAAGACGGAGGTCCGCTTCCGCGATCAGTCCATGGTGCACCAGGCGGTGCTGCGATCGGTGCGGGATGCCCTGCGTGCGGCGGACCTCACTCCGGTCGTGCAATCGCCGCGAACGGAGGCGATGTTCGGCGCGGGCGACGTCGGGCGGGTCGCAAGCGGTGACCCAACGTCCGCCCCGCGATCGTTCGTGGACTTCTTCAAGCGCGATGTGCCGTCCATGGCGCAGACCGCGGGCGGACGATTCGAGTACCAGAAGGTCCGCGAGGCCATCGAGCGCGTCGCCCCCGGCGTCATGCAATCGACTCCGGCCGCGTCCGATGTCGGGTCTGCGATGGCGGATGTGGGATGTCAAGAACAGCCCGCTTCTGAACATCCGACATCCGACATCCCACATCCCACATTGCCACTACCAGAGCCCAAGGACCGCCTCCTGCAAGTCCACAACTCCTACGTCGTCACCCAGGACGACCAGGGGCTGCTGATCGTCGATCAGCACGCGCTGCACGAGCGTGTGATGTTCGAGGCCTTGATGGCGCGGATCATCGGGAGTGAATCAACCCCCGGCAAGCCGCTCGAATCGCAGGCGATGCTCGCGCCGGTGCCGGTGCGCGTGGCGCGGTCGGCCG
>DASZWV010000371.1:0-2320 GCA_035546115.1 Phycisphaerales bacterium | reverse complement strand
CTCGACGGTGAGGTCGACGGGAAAGGTGTCGCCCTTGTCGAAGTGCTTCCAGCCCTGGACGCTGCCGCGCTTGATGGAGACGATGGTCGTCTTGGCCCCGGCGTCCTCGAGGGCGTTCCTGGGCGAGGTCATCTCGACCTGCTCGAAGCCGTCGGCGACGAGGATGGCAACGGACTTGCCTGAAAGAGACTGCTTCATGGTGTGCTCCTCGAGAGGTGTTCGAGCCATGCTGCATCCCCGCGCCGAAACAGGGATGAAGGCGGGGTGAAACGGCGGCGTGCACGCTCCGGGGGGCGTGCCGCCGACCCGGAATCGGCTCTGATACGCTTGGCCATGCCATCACTCGACATCGTCTCGCGCATCAACTTCACCGAGCTGGACAACGCGATCAACAACACGCAGAAGGCGATCGCCACGCGCTTCGACTTCCGCAACTCGCCCGTGCAGATCGAGGTGAACGCGAAGGAGAAGAAGATCTCCATGCACGCGGCCGACGAGGGGAAGATGAAGGCCGTGAAGGAGATGTTCGAGCAGGCCGCGATCAAGCGGGGGTTCTCGGTGCGCTCGTTCGAGTGGGGGGAGATCGAGGCGGCGCGGCACGGGGCGCTGGGGAACGTGAAGCGCGAGGTGAAGCTCAAGGACGGCCTGCCGCAGGACCTGGCCAAGCAGATCCAGAAGATGATCAAGGACTCGAAGCTGAAGGTGCAGGCGGGGATCCAGGGGGAGGAGATCCGCCTGAGCGGGAAGCAGATCGACGACCTGCGGGCGGTGATGGCGATGCTCGACAAGGCGGGGCTGCCGCAGCCCTTACAGTATGTGAATATGAAATCCTGAGCAGGGATGAACCCCGGCAATGCACCGGGGACCATCGCCCGGCATTGAACCCCCCGCGCCCCCGGAACATACTGATCGGGAGGCAACCATGTGCACCACTCGCGCGGTTCGTCTTGCGGCCCTTGGTCTGTTGCTGATCTGCTGGCCGATCGGCGCGGCAAGGGGGACGGTGGTGTTCAACGACTTCGGCACGGGGGATACGTACGACTCCACCGGGCAGAACGTGAGCCTGCTGGTGAACGTGGGTGCGCCGTTCACGCCGGCGAGCGCGGCGATGATCACCGACGTCACCGTCGCGATGAAGGCGTCGGCCGGCACGAGCATCACGCTGAGCGTGTGCACGGAGACGAACCAGCATCCCGGGATGGCGCTGGCGAGCACGGTGATCAACGTCGCGGGCGATGGCGCCCCGCACGTGTACCACGCGGTGTTCGCGTCGCCCGCGAGCGTCGCGGCGGGGACGGCGTACTGGCTCAAGGCGGTTCCGGGCGGGGGATCATCGAGCGGGCCGGCGACGTGGATGTTCAACAACACGGGGCAGTTCGGGTTCGCGGCGACGCTGACGACGGGGGCCTGGGTGGCGGGCAACGGGCCCGGGCCGGTGATGCGGCTGGAGGACCTCCCGGCGATGGGAGCCTGCTGCATGGGCACGACGTGCGTGGTGTCGGCGCAGGCGGCGTGCGCCGGCGCGGCGACCCGATTCGCGGGCGCGGGCACGGCGTGCAACGCGCCGGGGAACGAGTCCTCGCCGTGCTGCAAGGCGGACTACAACCAGAACGGTGCGGTCGAGATCCAGGACATCTTCGACTATCTCAACGCGTGGTTCGCCGGGAGCGCGGCCACGGACATCAACGGCGGGGGGTTGAGCGTCAACGACATCTTTGATTTTCTGAACGCGTGGTTCGCCGGATGTTGAGCGGCGGGATCAGGCGCTGGTGCGGTCGATGACGCCGTACTGCTCGCGCTCGCCGCGGCCGCGGAGGGGGTAGTCCTTGCGGAGCGGGTGGGCGGGGAACTCTTCCCAGGTGAGGATGCGGCGGAGGTCGGGGTGGTTGCGGAAGCGGATTCCGAACATGTCGAAGACCTCGCGCTCGGGCCACTCGGCGCCGGGCCAGAGGTCGCAGACGGAGTCGATGTAGAGAGCGGGGTCGTCGGCGGTGCCGTCGGTGGGGAGGCTGGGGGAGACGAAGGTCTTGACGAAGAAGCGGTCGTCGCGCGAGTGGGAGATGAGGTTGTAGACGACGGCGAAGCGGCCGGGCTGGGGCGCGGGGTAGTTCAGGTAATCGATGCCGAGGACGTCGGAGAGGAAGTTGTAGGCGAGGCGGGGCTCATCGCGGAGGAAGGCGAGGACCTCGTGGAGGTCGCCGGGCTCGACAATGAGTGTGGATTGGGCGCGGAACTCCGTGCCGCGGAACTTCTTTCCGGGGAACTTCTCGCGGACGATGCGGAAGGCGGGGTGGTCGAGGGTGGGGGGATTGGCGGCCAA
>DASZWV010000370.1:0-3403 GCA_035546115.1 Phycisphaerales bacterium | reverse complement strand
CGGCATTCGAGCCGGGATGTGTAACCTCTTGTTTCCCAAAGAGAAAGCCCTTCGATGCGCTCATCGAAGGGCCTTGCTCTCTATCAAGTCGGGGTGGGCGGATTCGAACCGCCGACCTTTTGACCCCCAGTCAAACGCGCTAACCAAGCTGCGCTACACCCCGATATGTGCCCAGAGCATAGGCGGCACTCACTGCACCGTCAGCCCTCGCAGGTACTGGTTCAGGTCGTTCCGCTGGTCGTCGAGCTGCTTCTGCAGCTTGCCCCTGGCGTCCCGATCCTCCTCCAGCTTCGTTTCCTGGTCGGTCAGAATGCCGTAGTACTTCGCGTACAGCGCGCTGTTCTTGTCGATCGCCCCCATGTTCTGCCGGATCCGCGATTGGTCCTTTTCGATCTCATCCATTTTCGCCGTCAGTTCCCCGATCTGCCGCTCGGTGGCCGCGATCGCCGCCTGCTTGTCCGCCGCCTTGCGCACGGCCTTCATCACGTCGTCCGAGAGCTTGCCATCCTTGTAGTACATGGCGAGCGTCTTCATGTCGAAGCTCGTCACCCCGACGTCCTCGAACCTCGTCCGCTCCTGCGACACGGTGATCTTCTTCGACTTCCCGGCCTCGATGGGGATCGTAAAACGGTACAGGTCCTGCGTCTGCTCCGTGGGCTTGTCGGTGTCGACGAGGTCGTACCCGGGCGCCTTCGGCTGCTCGAGAATGAGCGTGCGTCCGTGCCGCGTGTCCTTGTCGGCGAAGTCGTACGTGGTGCTCAGTCGATCGCGGAACGACTGATGGATCATCCCCTCGACGATCGTGATCTTCCGCAGGCTCGTGCGGCTCTCCGGCGTGGTCTGCACCGCCATGTCGAGATCGAGGGCGTAGGCGAGCATCCGCTTGTCCCCCATGGGAATCTGCCCGATCTCCGCATCCCCCGCGTACGCCGCGTTGTCGGAAACACTCACGGGACCGGGGAGCAGGGCCAAGCCGGAGTCGTTGGTGATTTCCACGCCGCGCATGGGATACTGTGATCCATCCCCGCCGTTGAAGATCGACACGCGCCGCCCCGTGATGTTCGTCGCGAGGATCGGGATCATCGCCGACCGCTGCCGCTCGATCGAGACAGGCGCTCCGACCTGGAACTGGAAGACCTCCCCCACCGTCGCGGCCACCGCGGCCGCCTTCGGAGCGTAGTCGGCCATCTGACCGCCGGTGACGCCCGCGTACGCTTCCATCGCCGCGGCCGGTGCGGGGGCGCCGGGCGCGATGCCCGCATCCTTCATTCTCCCGCGGAACATCGCGGCGGCGGGTCTGTTCGCCGCCAGCCCCTCTTCGACCTGCTTCTTCGCCTCTTCCGTCACCTCCATGCCTCCGGCAAACACGCGCGGCGAGACGCCGGGAATGGTCGGCACGTTCACCCAGGGGCGCGAAGAGAACAGCGGTTCGTACAGGTCCATCTGGAAGCTCACCGGCCGCCCGGAAACCAGAGAGAGTTGTCCGTTGTTCCAGTCCTGGTCCGTCGTGTTCTCCACGATCGCCCACCCCTGGATCGTGAGCTCCCCCTTGGTCTGCCCCGAGGAGTCGAGCTCCGGCAGCAGGAGCCGGTACGACGTCTTCCAGACGGGCATCTCGTGCACATACCCCACGGCCACCCGACGAGTGCCGCTCCCGCTGAACCGCAGATCAACCGTCTTCGTGCGATCCGCGCGGTACTCGGCCAACGCAGCCAGAGCCTTGTCGAGCTCTTGTGCCAGTCCTGCATCCAGAATCTGGAAACCCGTGCAACTCGTCAGGTTGTACGACCTCACGCCCGCGGAGGTGAGCAGATTGATCCACGGCAAGTTGTGCACGGCGGTGCCGGTCCGGTCGTTCCCCGGGTACACGGTCGGTCGGCTTTCCACATTCATGATCGTGCCCGAAAACTCACCCTCCGGCATCGTGATCTTGACCGGTGTACCTCGAAGGCGCTGCAGGATCTCGCTCGCGCTCGGATTGTCCGCGATGTTGATCCCAAAGGACGCCAGCCGCTTGGCCAGCGGTTCCTTCGAGCCATACTGCACGCTCTCGATCTTCCCCCCGTTCAAGTCCAGCAGGATCATCGACTTGAGAATGTCGTTGATCTGGTCTGTGCTGAAACGCAGTTGCACCTGGGCACTGTCACTCACCTGCCCGGACCGCTCGAAGTAGCCGACTCCCGAGCGATACAGCGTGATCTTGCGGATCGGGAGAACATCCTCCGCCTTGACCGCCGCGGCCGGGCCCATGGCGGGTGTCTCCGACGGCCCCTGCGCCGTCGCAACCGACAAAGGCAAACCGCAGACCAGCACCAGGGCGACGACCGACATCCGCGCAGAACGGCTAATCATGGCAGAACTCCTGAAAACTCGCGGCACTCCATCCCTGCCGCTGGGTAAGCGTACCAAACCCGAGCGCGCGGCAAACAACTCCACCCCGGAAGGCCGGTCTATCCGATGATGGCCGGTCGAGGGAGCCCGTCTCCATACCGGTTCCGCTACACTCGGACCCTATCGCCCTATGCCGCGTCTCCCCGTGCTCAATAACCCGCCGCCGCGAGAGGACCTGGGGGGAATCTCCGGCTCGGGCGGGCCCATTTGGGATGCCGAAGGGGAGCGTCTGGCCGCGGGCCTGCGCGAGTTGCTCGCCACGGGAAGCGGCCCCGATCGCACGGGTGGCGAGGTTCGATTCGGCCGGCACGACCGGATGCTCTATTCCACCGACGCCTCGCTGTACCAGATCGAGCCGATCGGCGTGGTCGTGCCCGCGAGCGTCGACGATGCGGCCCGAGTCGTGCGGTGGTGCGCCGACCGGCGCGTCGCGATGCTTCCCCGTGGCGGAGGAACCTCCCTCGCCGGCCAGTGCACCAACCACGCCGTCGTGATCGACATGAGCGCTTCCTGCCGCGCCGTACGGTTCGTGGACGTGAAGACCCGCACGTGCGATGTGGAGCCGGGCCTCTCGATCGACGGGCTGAACGACCACCTCTTGCGAAACGAGACGGGCCTGTTCTTCGCTCCCGACCCGGCGACGACGCGCCAGTGCGCCATCGGCGGGGCGATCGGGAACAACGCGGCCGGTGCTCGCTCCATCCTCTACGGGCGCACGAGCGAGAACATCGAATCCATCGAGGTCGCCCTGGCCAGCCGCGCCGGCGAGCGGGTGCGTCTGGGCCCGAGCGCCGGACGCCACGACGAGATCGCGCGACGCCTCGGCGAGGGCGTCCTGCAGATCGTGCGCGCGAACGCGGCGCTCATCCGCGAGCGATTCCCCAAGACGATCCGCCGCAACGCCGGCTACGGCCTGGACATGATCCTCGATCAGGTCGATCGCGGCGCGACGCCGGAAACGGTCGATCTCTCGAAGCTGCTGTGCGGGAGCGAGGGAACGCTCGCCGTCACG
>DASZWV010000369.1:0-4514 GCA_035546115.1 Phycisphaerales bacterium | reverse complement strand
CGCGCTCGTCGATCTCGGTCACGTGCTTGCCGAGGTGCACCTCGACGCCGAGCTTCTTCAGATCGCGCAGGGCCCGGGCCGAAAGGGACTCGGGCATGGCCGCGAGCACGCGCTTCTCGCCCTCCACGAGGATGATGCGGGCGGTGGTGGTGTCGATGGAGCGGAAGTCGGCGGGGATGGCGCGCCGGGCGATCTCGGCCATCGCGCCCGCGAGCTCGACTCCCGTGGGTCCGCCGCCGACGATGACGAACGTGAGATGGGCGCGCCGGGCGGCCTTGTCCGTCTCGCGCTCGGCGGCCTCGAAGGCCAGCAGAAAGCGGCGGCGGATCTCGACGGCGTCCTCGACGCTCTTGAGCCCCGGGGCGAGCTCGGCCCACTGCGGATGCCCGAAGTACGAGTGCGAGACGCCGCAGCACAGGCAGAGCACGTCGTAGCCGACCTCGCCGTCGCGCAGCACGAGCGTCTTGCGGTCCGCGTCGATGCGGGTCGCCTCGGCCAGCAGGACGCGCACATTCTTCTGCTTCGAGAGCACGTGGCGGATCGGCCAGGCGATGTCGGCGGGCGAGAGCGAGGCCGTGGCGACCTGGTAGAGCAGCGGCTGGAACAGGTGGTGGTTGCGCCGGTCGACGAGCGTGATGTCCACCTGCGCACGCTTGAGGTGCTTGGCGAGCTCCAGCCCGGCGAAGCCGCCGCCGACGATCACCACCCTCAGACGTCCGGTTCCGACCGAGCCCATGTCCAACTCTAACCACGCCGCGTCCGCCGGCGAGCCTGAACCCATATCATCGTGCGCTCGTGATGATCAACGACTTTCTGGCCAATCTCGAGGTCCGCGCCGCGGCCATGCGCCTGCTGCACTCGGTGTGGCTGACCAAAGCGCTCCAGCGCGGCAGTCGTCCGCCGCGGATCCCGACGCGGAAGGTTGAGGATGGCGGCTGGGCGAAGCTGATGGAGACGCCCGAGGGTCGCGCCTGGGCCGAGGAGTTCTGGCAGGGCGCTCTGGAGCATCCCGAGGCGGTCTGACGCGGCCTGTGCCCGGGCCGGCGGCGACCGCACAGCCCCCGGTTCGTGGGCGTATTCCCTAGAGTTCGCTGTGCCGCTCGCCCCGTTCGCCCGATACTCGGGAAGGGTCGTGGCCGACTCCTGTTCTTCGCTTCTTCCTTCACACACCCATGCAACAGACCTCCCTCAACCGAACCTGGCTCCTGAAGATCGGCGTCTTTGCCCTCGCCATGATCGGCTTCGGCATCTGGGCGCTGCTCGACGCCGCGTACTTCTTCCCGAACCGCGGGCTGGCCGATGCCTCGGCCAAGCTGAGGATCTTCCTGGCGTCGGCCGAGCACGCGGGCCTGCTCCGCGCGGACAAGGCGGCGACTCCCGATCCGCACGCGACGCTCTCGGAGCTCCGCGCCAAGGCCGAGCAGCTCAAGCGCGATGCGCCCCACGACACCTCGGAGGGGCGCGCCGCGCAGATGGAACTCGACCGGCTCGAGTGGCTCGAGTCGCTCTCGCGCGCCTGGAAGCTCGATGCGTCGGTGAAGCCGCTTGGCGAGTACACCGTGACGACGGGCGGGCTGAGCACGCACAAGAGGCTGACGTTCAACCCGGCGACGGGCCTCGGCTCGCTCGAGACCAGCGCCCCGGGCGGTCCGGCCAAGACCGAGGAGCTTCCGCCGCAGTCGCTGCTGGGCGAGCTCAACACGTACTCGCAGGCCGCGCCCACGCCGACGGCCCTGCACGGGTGGGACCTGCCGGTGCAGTGGTCGTTCGTCGCGATCGGGTTCGGGCTCGGCGGCTACCTGGTGTTCCTGCTGGCCCGGTGCGCCGCGACCGCCCGCGCGATCCGCTTCGACGAGAAGGAGCAGCGCCTCACGCTCCCGAGCGGCGCGAGCTTCGTCCCCGGCGACATCCAGGACGTGGACAAGCGCCTCTGGCACAAGTACTACGTGACGATCATCACCAACGACGGTGTGCACCACAAGCTCGACCTGCTGCGCTACGTCCCCCTCGAGGAGTGGGTGCTCGCCATGGAGCGCACGCGCTTCCCGGAGCGGGCCGCGGAGGAGAAGCAAGAGGCGGCCGCCGGGGCCGGGGGCTCCGAGGGAGTGGGCGCCGAGAATCCCGCGGCCTGAGCACGGCGAGGAGCGATGCGGAACTCCAGAACACGCCACGGGCCGGCCGGCGCTCGTAGGCTCCGGAGGCGATTCGCACACCACCCCCGGGCAGCGAGGATCCCATCTCACCCCTCCTGGCACAAATCCTCGTCGGCTGCGTCCTGGTGATGATGAACATGATCGGGATCGCGCTGACGGCGCTGACGCTCCCGGGCATGTGGGTCATGCTGCTGTTCGCCGCGCTCGCCCAATGGTGGGAGTACTGGGCCTACGGCACGTGGATGTTCTCCTGGTGGACGCTCGGCGCCTGCGGCGCCATCGCGCTGCTGGGCGAGATCATCGAGGTGGTCGCGTCGGCGTTCGGCGCGGCCAAGTTCGGCGGCACGCGATGGGGGGCCGTCGGGTCGATCGTCGGCACGATCCTCGGGGCGGTGGTGGGGTCGTTCTTCCTGTTCCCGCTCGGGACGATCCTGGGCGCGGCCATCGGCGCCGGGGGCGGTGCGCTGCTGTGCGAGCGTCACATCGGCAAGCGCACCTGGCAGGATGCGACGAAGGCCGGGACCGGAGCGGCGATCGGACGCCTCGCCGCATCGCTCGTGAAGACGGGCCTGGCGATCACGGTCGCGATCATTCTCTCGGTCGCGGCGTTCGTGCCGTGAGCGGTGGCGGGACCGAGGACTGGGCGCTGCAGACCGAGCGCCCTCGGCGCTCAGTCCTCGGCACGCGTGCTCACAGGCTGTTCAGCGGCGTCACGCCGCCGCGCTGGGTCCCGATGGTCGAGTCGCCGCCGGAGGGCTGCAGGCCGCCGAGGGAAGTGTCGTAGTGGCTCATCATCGCGACGATGGGAACGTCCGACACCACGTCGAGCGAGTAGTAGAACCGGCCGTTGGCGTTCTGGGCCAGCAGCGGCGCGAGCGTGGTGAGGTCGATGATCTTCGACCCGTCCGAGACGATCGTGTAGTCCAGGGCCAGCACGAAGCCGTCGTTGAACAGGAAGCGCAGCGTCACGTTCGCCGGCTGGGGCTGCGAGGCGTTGAAGAACGTTCCGTTCGGGTTGAACAGGCCGACGGTCTCGAACAGGTCGTTGCCGGCGCGGGTGGAGTTCATGAACCCCTCGCCGAAATCGTGGTGCAGCGCGGCCGTGTACGCGAACGGGTTGGTCGCGACGTCGCCGTGCTCCACGTGGAGCGTGGAGACGAACACGGGGCGCGACACCGCCGACTGGTAGAGCAGCGTGAACTTCCGCCCCTGCAGCTCCGCGACGTCGGGCATCGTGAAGCTCGACCGGCTGTTGGCCGGGATGATGAGCGGCGCGCTGGTGATCGTGAAGTCGTTGAGCCCGGAGTCCTCGTCGAAGCGGGCGATCAGCGTGACCACCGCCGCGGAAGCGTTCGGGTTGTACACCGAGACCGTGTCGGCCACGCCCGAGCCCGCGGGCCCGTTGCCGGCCAGCGGCAGGACGCCCTTGTCGGCGCCGGTGCCGGTGATGCCGAGCTGGGTGGCGCCGCCCTTGTCGGCCCCGGAGGTCTTGTAGTGGCTCAGGGCCGCGACCAGGGGCTGGTCCGAGGTGATCTGCAGCGAGTAGTCGCCGTTGATGATCGAGGCGGTGTCTCCGACGCTCAGGCCTCCGCGCCGGAAGGCCTCGGTCGAGACGTTGACGACGATGTTCGACCCGCCGACGTTGTGGTCGGGGATGAACGTGAGGGTGACGGTCGCGGGCGAGGCCGAGACGTTGTCCCAGACGACGAAGTCGCGGATATCCGTGCCCTTGTGGATCTCGGGGAACGTCCAGGTCGTCGCGGTGCCCTGCGTGAAGGCCTCGATGGTGGACGAGCCGAAGTCGTAGTGGCTGAGCATGGCCGAGATGGGGCCGGTGGCCCACACCTCGATGGCGTAGGGCTTGCCCTGCTCGGGCACGAGGTTCTGGTCGGTGTGCTGGAACTGGCTGATGGTGATGCCGCCGCGCTGGTTGGGGCCGATCGAGCCGGTGCTGATGACCTTGTCGCGGTACCAGAAGTCGGCCGCGGGGCTCGGGAGCGGGTCGCGCGTCTCGGCGCGGGCGATCACCTGGTAGCTGATCGAGGTCGATCCGGAGTTGCCCAGCGGGAGGAACTCGTTGATGGTGCTGCCGGCGAAGCCCTCCGGGTAGATCACGCGGTAGGTGTAGAAGGCCGCGATGCCCTGGGGCTTGATGACCTCGGCGTCGGTGATGGTGACCAGCTGGTTCTCGGTCACGTTCGTGGCCTGGTGCGCCGAGTCGGTTCCGTTGAAGCCCGAGCCGAGCTTGACCGGGAGCTCGGTGAACACCCCGCCCTGGTTCACCATGCTCACGCCGTTGATGATGTTCTGGACAACAGCCCACGAGGCGTCGTTGGCGACCCGCGCGAACACCGTGAATCC
>DASZWV010000368.1:0-9220 GCA_035546115.1 Phycisphaerales bacterium | reverse complement strand
CGGTTCCACCACCACCACCACCACCACCACCTCCGCCGCCGCCACCACCACCACCACCACCGCCACCGCCGCCAACCACGGCCGTCACCGGCGTCTGCCGGATGTGATCAACCGTCGAGATGCCCGTGTCCATGTTCAGCGTGACGTACCGCCGCCCGCCCTTCATCGCCACGCGCTTGACGCCCCCGCCCCAGTACGGATACCCGTTGAGCGCCCGGTGGATGTAGTCCGGCGCGTTCACGATCAGCGTGCCGTTGAAGTACTGCATGCTCGCCCCATCGCCGCCGTTGTCCTGCCACTGCTGGCTCTCGACAAGGCTGACGAGCAGGTCCATGATCTTCTTGGCCCGCTCTTCCTTGGTCGGTTGCATGTCCAGCGGGTTGTTGTTCGCGTTGGCGTTGTTGAACGGGCTGCCCCCGCTCCCGCCCTGGCCGCTCTGCAGAACGTTGTTCAGGTCGATCTGCGGCACCTCCGAGTATCGGGGAATGATCATGAGCAGGTCGTTGATGTCGTAGATCACGATCCGCTTGGTCTTGTTCAGCGCCTCCTTGGGGCCGACCTGGATCGTCCCGATGTCCGACATCTGCCACGAGTTCTCCTGCGACTCGCCGCGGGCCTTGTCCAGCACCGTCTCAAGAACGTACAGCGCCGGCTGGTTCTTGATGTCCAGCGTGATCTTCTTGTCCTTGTCCAGCCCGACCCCGTTGGTGTCGGAGGTCCAGAGCGCCTCGATCGGGGCCTGCGTCGCATCCTGGATGAACTTGATGACGTCCTCCAGCCGGGCGTCGTCAACCTTCAGCGAGATGCGGTGGCTCATCTTCGTGAGCGTTGCCACCTCTGGGCGGACCGAGGGTGAGACAACGGTCGGCGGCGACGCCTGTGGCTGGCCGGACGCGGTCTGCGCGCCCGCCAAACCGGTCATCGTCCCCGCCGCGAGAACCATCGTGAGTGCTTTGGAGAACGTCGTCATCGAAGACTCCCGTGTGATCGACCCCGGCCGTCTGCCGCCCCAGCCCTCGCCATCGCCCCCGCGATGCGCCCGTTGTCCTTCTGTACGATGCGCCAGCCGCCCACCGGTTCCCTGATTCGGATCCACATGCCCGAACACTCGCTCCAGATGGGCAATCCGAAGCAATCCAGACCAGACCTATGATGATAGGCAAGTGTTCGGTCCGAACTATCGGCCCGGAAAACCGCGCCTTGGAAGTGTTTTCGGCCGTTTGGCTTCGCCGCCGCCCGGATCGTGAGCGACACTGTTGAGGCCCCGTCCCGGCAGAACCGACAGGCTTTCGGAGATGTGCGAATGAGCAGGTTGTCTTTGGCCGCGGCGGTTCTGGCAGGAGCCTGCCTGTTCGCCCCGCCGGTGTGGGCGGAGCCGCCGGCGAACGCCGTGCAGCAGGCGCCGCAGCCGGCCCGATTCGACGGCAACAAGGTCGTCCGCGTGACGCCGCGCTCCACGCGCGATGTGCGAACGGTCCTCGCCCTGACCGACGACATCTGGACCTGCAACGCGGGCGTGGACCCGGCCTCGCCGGTGGTCTCTCTCGCGCCGTTCGACGTGCGCTTGACGCCCGATGCGTTCGACGCCCTGCGCGAGTCGGGGGTCCCGTTCACCGTCCTGATCGAGGACGTGCAGAAGCTCATCGACAACGAGCGTGCCCCGCGCTTCGGGCCGCGCGGCCCCGGGTTCTTCACCGACTACCAGACCTACGCGAACGTGAGTTCCTACGTGGACACTCTGGTCGCCCTGCGCCCGGACATGGCCACGCGACTCACCATCGGGACCACCGCCGCGCCCAGCAACACGCCGATCTTCGGCATGCGCATCGCCGCGCCCGGCGTCGCGCCGGGGTCCAAGCCCGCGGTCGTCGTCTACGGGTGCGAGCACGCCCGCGAGTGGATCGCGGTGATGGCCCCGATGTACATGGCCGACCAGCTCGTGCGCAACGGCGGAACCGATCCGAATCTGCAGCGCCTCCTCGCGAACTTCGAGTTCTACATCTTCCCGATCTCCAATCCCGACGGCTACCAGTACACCTGGACCAACTACCGCCTCTGGCGCAAGAACCGCGTGACCAACGTCGATCTCAGCGTCGGCGTCGACATCAACCGCAACTGGGGCTGGCACTGGGGCGGCCCCGGCTCATCCCCGATCCCGAATAGCGACATCTACGCGGGTTCCGCGGCGTTCAGTGAGAAAGAATCGCAGGCCCTGCGCGACTTCATGATCGCCCACCCGAACACCGTGCTCGCATTCGACCTGCACTCCTATTCGCAGATCATCCTCGAGCCCAACGCCTGGGATTGGTCCCTCCCCCCCGACGCTCACGCCTACACCCAGATGACCGCGGCCATGCAGAGCGCCATGTACGCGCCGTTCTCCACCGTCTACACCGGCGGCGAGACCTACCGCGTGATCTACCCCGCCGCGGGCGGCAGCCACGACTGGGTCTCCAACGTGCGCGGCGCCCTCGGATACAGCATCGAGCTGCGCGACACCGGCTCCTACGGCTTCATCCTCCCCGCATCCCAGATCGTCCCCGCCTCCACCGAGGCCATGGCGGGCGTCTTCGCCGCGGCCAACTGGCTCATCGACAACGCGCTCACGGTCTCGTTCCCGGGCGCCGGCCAGCCGCAGTACGTGTACGCCGGCGGCGGGACGACCGTGCAGGTGCAGGTTGCCCGCGGCATGAAGTCGTGGGGCGTGCCGCCGATCACCCCGCCGACGATCCAGGTCTACTCGCGCATCGGCCGCAACGGGCCGTTCACGGCCTCTGGCCTCACGGCGCTCGGCTCCGACGAGGGCGGGCAGGTGTACGCGCACTCCCTTCCCGCCGGCCCATGCGGGAGCGTCACGCAGTGGTACTACCAGGCGACCTTCGCCGACTCGTCGGTCGTGACGGCCCCGCTCGCGGGGCCGAGCGCGCCCTTCGAGGCCAGCGCCAAGAACGCCGTGACCATCCTCTCCGACGATTTCGAGACGGCGACCGCGTGGAGCACGGGCGACCCCACCCCCGGCCAGGCGGACACCGCCACCTCCGGCCAGTGGACCCGCGCCGACCCCAACGGCACGCTCTACCAGGCCGAGTTCGACTGCACCCCGCTGACGGGCTCGAACTGCTACATCACCGCCCAGAACGCCCGCGGCGATGTCTCGGGCGGAAACCTCGCCTCCGGCAAGACCACCCTCATGTCGCCCGTCTTCAACGCAGCGGGCGCGACGAAGCTCGACGCCTCTTTCTGGCTCTGGAACTACGCCTCGGCGGGGATGAGCTTCTACGTCGACGTCTCCGGCAACGCGCTCGCCGGAACCCCGACGTGGACGCGCGCTCTGACGATCTCGTCCGCCTCGCCGATCAACGAGATCGAGGGCCGCTGGAATCGCTACACCGTCCGGCTCAGCGACCTGCTCGCGCCCTCCTCGCAGATGCGGCTGCGCTTCGTCGCGGCCAACACCGCGGGCGGATACCGCGAGGCCGGCGTGGATGAGGTCCGCATCGTCTCGTTCCAGTGCGAGCGGTCGCCGTGCGCGGCCGACTACAACGCCGACGGCGTTGTGAGCACGCAGGACATCTTCGACTACCTCAACGACTGGTTCGCCGGCCTGCCGCGCACGGACATCAACGGCGGCGGCGTGAGCGTGCAGGACATCTTCGACTTCCTGAACAACTGGTTCGTGGGCTGCTGAACCTCAGAACGCGCTCGAGGGCGAGGCCGTCATCGCGAGATCGTCGCCCCGCCACGCTCGCTCGACGAGCAGGTCGTGCCCCAGCGCGGCGATCATCGCCCCGTTGTCCAGGCAGTACTCCATCGCCGGAACGCGCACCTCGATTTCCCGCTCGGCGGCGAGGCTGGCCAACCGCTCGCGCAGAAGCGAGTTGGCGCTCACGCCCCCGCCCACCAGCACCGCCCGGCATCCCGGGTGCATCTCCAGCGCTCGCCCGAGCTTGAGCATCACCGCGCCGATCGCCGCCTCCTGGAACGTCGCCGCGACGTCCGCCGGGCTCATCAGCGGCGGCGGCGACTCGCCGCGGGCCTCGCGCTTGGCCCGATGCCGCTCCGTCTCCGGCACGCCCCTGAGCGCGTACAACGCGGCCGTCTTCAGCCCGGAAAACGAGAAGTCCAGGCTGTCCGGAGCGATCCGCGCGATCGGGAACCCCGGCGCCTGCACGCGCCCCGTGCGGGCCAGCCTGTCGAGGTTCGGCCCGCCCGGAAACGCAAGGCCGAGAATGGCCGCGACCTTGTCGTACGCCTCACCCACGGCGTCATCGATGGTCGCCCCGATGCGCCGGGCCCCGGTTGGCGAGTCGCACAGGTACAGCGAAGTGTGGCCGCCGCTCACGACCAGGCCGACCGACGGAAACGGCTCGACCTCGACGGGCGTCGATGCGGGTGCCGTCCCCCGACGCAGCAGCCCCGCCACCAGGTGCGCCCGAACATGATCCACGCCGATGATCGGAATCCCCAGCGTCCACGCGAGCGCCTTGGCGCCCGCGACGCCCACCAGCAGCGATCCGATCAGCCCCGGCCGGTTCCCCACGGCGATCGCATCCAGGTCCTCCATCTCCACCCCGGCCTCGCCGAGCGCACGCTCCACCACCGGCAGAAGCCGCTCCGCGTGGGCCCGGCTCGCGATCTCCGGCACGACCCCGCGATACTCCGCGTGCAGATCGTGCTGGCTCGCGATGACGTTCGAGAGCACCTCGCGACCCCCGCGAACCACGGCCGCGGCCGTCTCATCGCAGGACGTCTCGATGCCGAGGATGAGGCGATCGGGCTCCATCGCGCGGGCTACTGCTGGCCCGAGGTCTTCTCGTGCGTGTCCTTGCTGGTGTCCTTCGCGGTGTCCTTCGCCGTCTTCTCGACGTCGGCCATCGCGAGCCAGCGCTCGAGGTCGCGCCCGGTGATCTTCAGGTCGGCGACGACCTTGCCCGCCTTGTCACGAACCTCGACCGCGCCGCCCGTCAGGTCCAGCGAGTCGGCCCAGAGGTCCTGCTGCTTCGCTTGCCCCTTGCCCGTCGACGCGATGTTCTGGAGCGTCTCGATCCGCTTCTCGATCCGGGCGAACTCCTTCGACATCGCCGTCTCGGTCTTCTCGAGACGCTTGAGCTCGGCGAGCGCGAGCTGGCCGTGCTCGTCGGGCTGGTTGTTCAGCGCGACCCAGTCGCCGCTGGCGATCTTCGCATCCATCGTGCGGATCGCCCCAGCGAGCTGCTTGTCCTTGGCCGCGGACTCGACCCACGACGGGTCGGTCCAGTGCTGATCGGCCAGCGGCGGCACGGCCTCGTAGCCCTCGGGGAGCGCGGTCCCCTCCTTGTGCAGGATGCCCCAGTGCAGCTGGCGATACGCGAGCGCGATCTCCTCCTCGCTCGTGAGCGGAACATACATCCCCGGGGACGGGTCCACGCCCCACTCGGTGGACTTGTCCGTGCGCTGGATCAGCCGGCCCGAGGGCAGGTAGTAGTGCTGCGTGGTGAACTTCACGCTCGCGCCCGGGTCGTCCCGCAGGCTCTGCACCGTCTGCACGAGGCCCTTGCCGAACGAGCGCGTGCCGATGACGATCGCCCGCTTGTTCTCCTGAAGGCTCCCGGACACGATCTCGCTCGCCGATGCCGAAGACCCGTTGACGAGGACCGCCATCGGATACGTCGGCGTGTTCACGCCCACCGACGCCTTGTACACCACCTCCGGGAACGCCCGGCCCTTGGTGGACATGATGCGCCCCTGGTCGATGAACATGTCCACGATCTCGATCGCCGAGTCCATGAGCCCGCCCGGGTTGTTGCGCAGATCAAGGATCAGCCCGCCGAGCTGACCCGGCTTGACGCCCGCCTCGGTCTCCGCCTGGGCGAGCGCCTCCTGCAGTTCCTTCGGCGAGGTCGGCGTGAACTGGCTCATGCGGATGTACGCGATCTTCTTCTCCGGATCGATGAGATAGTCCCAGTGTCCCGAGTTGTCCGACAGCCGCCTGAAGCCCCGCACCGATTTGGACACGATGCGCGCCCGCGTGATGTCCATCGAGAGGTCCCGGCCCATCCGCTGGATGTCCAGATGAACTTTCGTCCCCTCCCGCCCGGTGATCATCTTGATGCACTGGTCGGCGGTCTTGTTCTGGGTCGTCTGCCCGTCCACCTTCGTGATCTTGTCGCCGGCAAGAATGCCCGCGTTGAACGCCGGAGAGTCCTCCAGCGGTGAGACCACGTACAGCCATCCATCGTGCACGTCGATCTGGCATCCGATGCCCGAGAACGAGCCGGTCATCTGCTTCTCAAAGTCCGCGGCCTCATCGGCCGGGATGTACTCGGCGTACGGGTCGTCGAGCGCCTCGAGCAGCCCGTCGATCGCGCCCTTGGTCAGCTTGGCCTGGTCCGGTTTTTCGACGTAGGCCATGTTGACCAGCCGCTCGACGTCGGTCACGAGATCCCAGTTGGCCCCGCTGGACTTGGAGTCGTTCCCCCGCGCCATCTGGGCGAGCGTCGGGATCTGGGCCATGAACAGCCCGAGCAGGAACACCAGCGCGAAGGTCATGTACACCAGCCGGCTCGACCGGGCCGGCTGGGATGAGCGGACGGTTTCGTTCGACGACGAGGCGGGCAGGCTGGACATGCAGGTTCACTCCGTTGAAGCGGAAGTCTATGCGATTGGATATCGGCCGATTCACCCCACAGGAACGCCCCCGGTCGTCCGCCGACCACCAGACGCACAACCCGCGACGATCCGTCGCTCCTGCCGCCGCGGCCCATGCGTCTGGCTGGGCATTCTCTTAGCAACTACGAGCAACCCACCCAAATGTTCCTACCCTTTCCCCCCGATGCCCCCTTCTACCGAAAGATCCACCATCAAGGTGCAGACCGAGCGCGCCGTGCTCGCGGCCGTCCGTCTGCCCACTTCCGTCTACGACCAGGCCAACCCCTTCGGCGAGCTCAGGGCCCTCGCCGAGCAGGCCGGGGCCGTCGTCGTGGGGGAGATCGAGCAGCGCGCCAGCAAGGGCACCGCCGCCACCTACATGGGCTCGGGCAAGGTCAAGGAACTCAAGGCCCTCTGCGACGCCCTCGGCGCCCAGGTCGTCATCTTTGATCACGACCTCTCGCCGCGCCAGATCGCCAACATCGAGGAGGTCCTCGCCGCCGGAACCAAGCCCGGCGAGGGATGCAAGGTCATCGATCGGTCCGAACTGATCCTCGACATCTTCGCCGCGCGTGCCACGACGCACGAGGCCAAGCTTCAGGTGGAACTCGCCCAGCTCGAATACACGCTCCCGCGGCTCCGCGCCATGTGGAGCCACCTCGAACGAATCACCGGCTCGGGCGCGGCCGGGGGCATCGGCACCCGCGGCCCGGGCGAGCAGCAGCTCGAGATCGACCGCCGCCTCGCCCAGCGCAAGAAGCTCGACCTGCAGCACGAGCTCGCCGGCATCTACGCCCGCAAGCGCCGCATGGTCCAGGACCGCCGGCGCGACCACTTCACCGTCGGCATCGTCGGCTACACCAACGCCGGCAAGAGCACCCTCTTCAACACCCTCACCCAGGGCGGCGCCTACGCCGACAACCGCCTCTTCGCCACGCTCGTGACGCGCACCCGCGACTGGAATCTCGAGGGCGGCTTCAAGGTCATGCTCTCCGACACCGTCGGCTTCGTCCGCGAACTCCCGCACCATCTCATCGCGAGCTTCCGCGCCACCCTCGAGGAGGCGACCCACGCGGACGTGCTGCTCATCATGCTCGACATCTCCGACCCCGCGGCCGAGCTCGAGTACCGGACCGTCATCGAAACACTCGACGAGCTCGAGGAGGAAGTCCGCGACGCCGAGAAGCGCGACGGCAACCTTCCCGAGCAGAATCTCGACGGCGAAGGCTGGACGCCCCCCAAGCGCATCCTCCTCCTGAACAAGGCCGACCGGCTCAAGGACAATCGCGCGGTGCTGGTCTGGAAGCAGAAGGTCCCCGACGCGATCGTCATCTCCGCGATCCAGCCCCCGCCCGGCGGCCTCGGCCAGGAAGACCTCCGCCAGCGCATCCTCGCCACCGCCCGCCAGGGCCTCATCGAGGCGGACATTACCGTCCCGATCTCCGACGGCAAGGCCCTCCAGCGCCTCGAGAACCGCGCCGAGGTCCTCGACCGGTCCTACGACGATTCTGGGACGATGGTCACCATGCGGGTCCGCATCGGCCGCCGCCAGCTCGACATGCTCCGCTCCGGATCGCGGAATCTCCGCATCCACGAGCTCAACGGCAAGGCCCCGGCACCCGGGAAAGGGTGAATAACCGCCCGCCGCGGCCACGCCGATGCCCCATCAACCTCTGGACAATTCCCCCCGGCGCGCCGATACTCTGGGCCCGCCGGAGGCCCCTCTTCCGGCCTTGGCCACCTTAGCTCAGCGGTAGAGCGATGCTTTCGTAAAGCATAGGTCCAGGGTTCAAATCCCTGAGGTGGCTTTCGGCAGATTCACGCGAACCCACGCGAACCTCTACGTCTCTCGGGAAACGGAGCGGTTCTGGCGCTTCCTCGTTGTCGAGGGTGTTCTGGTCTGCCGGGGTCTGCTTGGCCTTGCTGGGTAACAAACCGGGTAACATTTTTGTCCCATCTGTCCCGGTAGCCGCTAGCGTGAGTGGGAGGGGTCCGAGGTTCGGCAGACGCACCATGATGCGCTCCCGGTCGGAGTGTCCCCGCTTGTCGTAGAACCGCTCCAGCGTAGCCGCGTCGGCGTGCCGAGTGAGCAAGCGAGCTTCACCCGGCTCAACGCCGGCACGCAGCAGGAGCGTCGCTAGCGTCGCCCTGACGCTGTGGAACGTGAAGCGATTGCCCTCTCGGTCGAACTCCGCGAGGTAGTGGTCTCGGGACCGCTGCTCGTATTCTTTGGGATCGCCCTTTGCCGCGTCCAGGTATGCCGCGCGGGCGCGGGCGAGGTCTCGGCGAGCCATGCCGGCCATCTCGCTCTCTGGCGGCAGCGTGAACGCCGGGGCGGCCGGGGTGCGGTTGGCGAAGAGGCGGGCGAGCTGGTCCGCCAGGTCCCGGCGAATGGGAAGTCGGTTCCCCACCCTGTTTTTCTCGTCCGGGGCCCGGAACTGGAGGAACGGATGCTCGCCTTTGAGCACAAACTGGCCGACCGTCAACTTGTGGATCTCGGCGTTCCTGAGCCCCAACTCGACCGCCGTGCGATAGATGATGGCACGTTCGGCACCGCGGAGGATGACGTATCCGCCGCGGTAGTCCGCGATCC
>DASZWV010000367.1:0-5064 GCA_035546115.1 Phycisphaerales bacterium | reverse complement strand
TCCCCAGCAGGTGCCACCACCCCGCGTGCAGCAACGCATAGGTGAGCAACTGCCACCAGTGGAACCCCGGGGCCCCTTCGATCCCGCTCGGCCAGAGCGTGCCCCAATCCATCATCTGCACCGCCCGCTCCGCCATACCCCCGCCGTCCATCCGCCTCGCCACATCCAGATAGATCTGCACCCCGATGCACGCCGCCATGAAGGCGTAGGTCACCGCCGTCGGTCGTCGCAGAGGCCGGTCTGTCCCGAGCGGAATCAGCATCGCCCGGGATCGTACCGGGAAAGCCGGCGCCGCACGGACACAACTCGCCCAAGTTTCGGCTCCGTGCCTCTGCGTCTCGGTGGTGAACGACTTTTTTTGGCAGACAGATCGGTAGGCGATCCCTAGGATGCGAACCAATGTCCACCGCAACCGCAACCTCCCCGACGCCGTCCTCTTCCCCCGCCCCGCAGCCGTTCTCGAAGGGCCTCGAAGGCATCGTCGCCGCCGAGACGCACATGTCCTTCATCAACGGGGAGAAGGGGATCCTCGAGTACGTCGGCATCGCCATCGACGACCTCGCCCGCAACTCCACCTTCGAGGAAACGGTCTTCCTGCTCTGGAATCGCCGCCTCCCCACCAAGGCCGAACTCGCCGCCTTCACCACCGAGCTCCGCAACAACTACGACCTCCCCAAGGGCATGCTCGAACGCATCCAGGAGTGCCCCAAGGACGCCGCGCCCATGCACGTCCTGCGCACCATGGTCAGCGCCCTCTCCATGTACGACCCGGACCCCGACGCCAACAAGATCCCCGAGGCCCGCAAGAAGGCGCTCGCGATCCTCGCCCAGACCCCGACGATCATCGCGGCCTTCGACCGCAACCGCCGCGGCCAGCCGTTCGTCGCCCCGAAGAAGGACCTCTCCTTCGCCGCGAACTTTCTCTACATGCTCAACGGCACCATGCCCACCGACGCGATGGTGCGTGCCTTCGACGTCTGCATGATCCTGCACGCCGACCACGGCCTGAACAACTCCACCTTCACCGCCCGCGTGATCATCTCCACGCTCAGCGACATGTACTCCGCGATCACCGGCGCGATCGGCTCGCTCCGCGGCCCGCTGCACGGCGGCGCGAACGAGGAGGTCATGGTCATGCTCGGCGAGATCGAGGAGGAGGCCAAGAAGCAGAACAGGCCGGTGATGGACTACATCGAGCCCTTCATCATGGACCGCCTCAAGCACCGCAACGAGGGCGCCCGCATCATGGGCTTCGGCCACCGCGTCTACAAGACCATCGACCCGCGGGCCACGTTCCTCAAGACCTTCTCCAAGCAGATCGCCTCGGACACGGGCAACCTCAAGCTCTACGAGATGTCCAGCAAGATCGAGCAGATCATGGCCCGCGAGGTCGGCTCCAAGGGCATCTACCCCAACGTCGATTTCTACTCGGCCACCACGTACCACTCCATCGGCCTCAAGCTCGACCTGTTCACGCCCATGTTCGCCATGAGCCGCATCAGCGGCTGGAGCGGCCACATCCTGGAGCAGCTTGACGGCAACCGCCTGTACCGCCCGACGGCGAAGTACGTGGGGCCGCACGGCGTGCGGTACGTGCCGATGGCGGAGCGCTAGCGCAGGCTCCTCCCGCGCGTCGCCCATGACCAATCGGGAGAAATGGACCGCGGCCGCATTCGCCACGAACCTTGTGGCCGCAATCACGTGGCTGTTGCTGTGCGGTGCGGCCGGCGTGATGTGCTTCGCGAACTTCGCGGATGGGATCGCGCCATCGATCGAACCCCGGGCGATCATCCTGGTGCCGGCATCTGCGATCTTTGCCCTGCTCTGGATGATGCTCTCGATTCACACGCTCGTCCGCCCCGGCGTATTCCGGTCTGGCCGCTGGTACATGACCGGCATCGCGATCACTCTGGTGGTTGTTGCATGGACCGGCTGGCTGCACGGCGCCGCTTGGTATGGCGCGGCTGCAACCATGCTGGCCATCGCCGCCGCTGGCATGAACATCTGGCTTGCGCCGTCGGGCCATACCGAGCGCCCCAAGGATGGGGGGCGCACGAAACAACGCATCCGAGCAGATTCCAACAGCCACTCCCCCCCTTGACCCCGCACGGACGGACTCTTACAGGGTCGGTTGAGCGACCCCACAGGTCGCGACATACCGTCCCGTGCGGTTTCACCGTGCGGCTAACTCCCGGGAGGTTTGCATGTCCATCTATGGCATCATCGGCCTGGTCGTCCTGATCCTCGACATCATCGCGGCCGTCGAGATCCTCACCGGATCCAAGCCGGCGCTCAACAAGCTCCTCTGGCTCCTCGTCATCTTCCTGCTGCCGGTGATCGGCATGATCCTCTACTTCCTCCTCGGCCGCGGCAAGTAGCCCGCGGCCGCGGGGACCCCGGCGTGTTCGGGCGATGGAGTCGCCCCCCGGCGAATCGGGCGACCAGAGCCCGCGCGGACATCTCCGCTCAGGCTCGTGGGAATGTCCGGACGCGGGCCCGCCGCGATTACCTGGACTCCGGCGACGCTCCCGAACGCGCCCACGCGAACGAGTTGTCGAATCCACCCGGCGTGGCGTTGGTGTAGTGGCCCGGCAGATCGGTGTAGCGGTCGCCGAGGGCCGCGGGAGCGGTTGTGGCGGGCGTCGCCGCCTCGGTCGGCATCTCCTCAGCGGGTGTGCCGTAGTTGTCGCGCGCATCGGGCGCATCGCGCCTCGCCGTGGCGCCCGACTCCCCGGTCGTGCTGCACGCGGCCAGCAGTCCCGCCATGGAAACAGCAGCGGTGATTTTGAGGGATTTGTACACGTTCAGGTCCTTTCGTAAAGAGGCTCTACCCCACCCCCCGTCTGAAATATGGCGGCCGCTCGTGGTTCCGGTGAACTGAACTCCAAGAACTCTCGCCTCGACGGCCGCGTTCCCAACACCCCGGCCCCTTCCACCAATCCAAGCGCGGCGAGTCGCGCTCGCTAACGCCGCCGCCGCCCCACACACCCAACCCCAATCCCCACCATCACCACCGCCCCCGCGCCGACCCCCGGGACCACCAGCGTCGCCTGCGAGTACGTCCCCGTCCCCGAACTGTGGTTCGACAGCGAGCACCCACCGCTGAACGTGTAGCTCCCCGCCGGCAGCACCAGCGCAAACGGCCCCGCGCTGTCGAACGAGCCCGCGAAGATACTCACGCCCGGCCCATTGAGCGCAAACCCGCCGTCCAACGTGGAATACGACAGCATCGCATCCGCGGCCTGGCTCAGCGTAAACCCGATCGTGTACGACGCCGACCCGCCCCCCTCGCAGTTCTGGTTGATCGAGCCGATCCCCGTCACGCCCGCGCTCACGCTGATGCCCGTCGCCGTGCTCAACATGCTGTTCATGCTCGCGCTGCCCTGCCCGATCCCCGCGCTCGCGCTGACGCTCGAGTTGAAGGGCCCGAAGTCGCTTGCGCCGGCCGAGTGCGAGTCGTTGATGTTGTTGATGTGATCGATCGCGTATGCGCTGATCGATCGAGCCTGCGATGTGTACGCAACGACGTCGGCACGCGCCGGCGAGTGGGCGCCGACCACGCCAACGCCGATCACGACCGTGGCGACGAAAGAGTTCATGTCCACTCCCGTCTCGGGGCGACCTGGTCACCCCGGAAAACTCGCCGCCCCGCCGGCGAAGGACTCTGAATCCTCACCCTGCCGAGGCAGCCGGCCACCGGGAATTTTCCCTGAACCCAGCCAAGCCGGCACGGCACACCGTGCCCGGTCCATCCCGCCGCCCTCGGCGGCGCCCCCCATCCCCCGGCCCTGATCATCCGAGTTGGCCCGCGTGGCGGCACGGCGACACGGTGAAGAGGCGACCCGGAGATCGGGCCTCGCCATGTCACCGCGTCACCCCATTCACGCCTCATACAACTCGATCGGCAGGCCGTCCGGGTCCGCAAAGAACGTGTACCGCTTCCCCGTCGCCGGATCAACACGGATCGCCTCGACGGCGATCCCCAGCCCACCCAGGCGCCCCGTCTCCGCCTCAATATCCCGCACCGCCAGCGCCAGATGCCGCAGCCCGCGCGCCTCCGGGTTGCTCACCCGCGCCGGCGGATCCGGAAAGGAGAACAGCTCGATCTGCACCCCGCCGGGCATGCGCAGGTCCGCCTTGTGCGACCGTCGCTCCGCCCGGTACACCTCGCGAACCACTCCGAACCCAAGCACATCCACATAGAACCGCCGCGAAGCCGCGAAGTCCGAGCAGATGATCGCGATGTGGTGCACGCCCAGGATGTTGCCGCGACCGGAGACCATGGCCGATCCTATGAGCGGGACGTCCTACGGCTTCGCCAGCCAGTAGCCGCCGAACACGAACACCAGGATGAGCACCACCACTCCCATCAGGATCAGCACGCCCATGATCGCCCCCGCCTTCAACAGAGCCCCTCCACCGGTCGGCGGTGGCGCGATCGTGATCAACCGGCGCAGATCGGCGAAGCCGCGGATGTCGCACCCGCACTCCGGACATGTGCCCTGCGACTCCAGCCCCGAAAGGTCATATCCGCACGCGGGACAGTTCGGCAGCCGAGGGTTTTTCGTGGAACTCTTCGGTTCGAGGATCTCGCGCGTCAGCACACCCACCGCGGCGTCGTAGTCGTCGCGGGCGACCATGACCGTGACCGCGACCACCGGCCCGAGCGGCGCGAGCAGGCCCGCCGTGTGCTCACCCACGACCGCCGCCTGCACCCCGCCCGCCTCCAGGATGAACTTGACCATGTGCGCGGCGAGTGGCGTTGTGAGATAGGCAACGGGCACGACGCCGCCCGGCGAACTCAGCGCCGCGCGCTCCGTAGCGCTCTCGGCGGGGGGCTCGCCCTCCTCGACCGGCTCGACATGCTCCTCCACGGGCCCGCTCCTTTCACCGATCCCGACCTATCCCTCGCCCAGCCACTTCTTCATGTCCAGCTCGTCGGGATCGATGCCCCGCAGCAGATCGTCCGACTCCCGCTTTACCCTCTCCACCTCGGCTGGCGGCGGCCGCGGCGAATCGCCCGCACCGCCGAACCGCTCCACCCATCGCCGCACCTCATCGGCA
>DASZWV010000366.1:0-1688 GCA_035546115.1 Phycisphaerales bacterium | reverse complement strand
CGACACCGAGATGGCCGCGACCATCGGCCGTTGGATGGCGAGCATCAGTCCGGTCGAGCGGGCCGACCCGTTGTGGGGGCTGCTCTCGTACCGGACGGCGCGATACGCCCTGCACCTGGCAACGGCAGACGTGCGCGGGCTGGCGCCGACCCGGCGCGAGCTGGGCGACCAGCTCATCCGGGCGGTCGCATCCATCGGCGCAAACCTCGGCGAAGGCTACAGCCGCCCGTCGCTGTCCGAACAGGCACGATTCTACTCGTACGCCCTCGGATCCACCCGCGAGGCGATCTCGTGGTACGTCGCCCTCGAGGACGTCATCGGAACCGAATCCGCCCTCGTTCGCGCCGCCGTCCTCGGCCGCGTGCGGCGGTTGACCTTCGGGATGTTGCGCTCGGCGAAAAAGCAGCGCGGGGTCTCGCTTTTCCGGCGGTGACGCGCTCCGCGTCCCGTTCCCCGCACCGTTCCCCGCACCGTTCCCCGCACCGTTCCCCGCACCGTTCCCCGCCCCGCCCCCCCACCGTCCCCAGCCCCGGCACCCCGCCCCTGCCCGTCCTCCCGAGCACCCAGTCCCCTTTACCCTTTGAGCAACCCTGCCCCTTCACGCTCCAGGAACTTCGTGTGGAAGTCGCCGCGCACGAAGTTGTCGTTGTCCATCACCCGCCGCAGGAACGGGATCGTCGTCTGCACGCCCTGCACGATGAACGTGTCGAGGGCCAGCCGCATTTTCGCCAGCGCTTCCGCGCGATCGCGTCCGTGCACGATGAGCTTGGCGATCATCGAGTCGTAGTACGGCGGCACCGTGTAGCCCGCGTACGCATGCGTGTCGATGCGGACGCCGTTGCCGCCCGGCGGATGGAAGACCTCGATGCGCCCGGGCGACGGCTGAAAGTTCTTCGCCGGATCCTCGGCGTTGATGCGGCACTCGATGACGTGACCGTTGAGCGGCGGCGTTTCCAGCTGGCCCATGGCCTCGCCGGCGGCAATGCGGATCTGCTCCTTCACGAGGTCCACGCCGGTGAGCATTTCGGTGACCGGATGCTCGACCTGGATGCGCGTGTTCATCTCCATGAAGAAGAATGATCCGTCCGAGTCGAGGAGCATCTCGACGGTGCCGGCACCGAGGTAGCCGATCGACTTGGCGCCGCGCACGGCGGCCTCGCCCATGCGCTCGCGGAGCGCGGGCGTCATGGCGGGGCTGGGCGCCTCCTCGATGAGCTTCTGGTGACGTCGCTGAATGGAGCAGTCGCGTTCGCCAAGGTGGATCACGTTGCCCTTCGAGTCCCCGAGCACCTGGAACTCGATGTGGCGCGGCCGCTCGAGGTACTTCTCGACGTACACCTCGTCGTTCCCGAACGCGGCCATCGCCTCCGCCCGGGCCGTGGAGAAGCTCTTGGCGAACTCCTCGGCGTCCCGCGCGACGCGCATGCCCTTGCCGCCACCGCCGGCCGCGGCCTTGATGATGACCGGGAAGCCCGCCTCGCGCGCGAACTCGAGCGCCTCGTCCACGTCGTCCACCGGGCCCGGCGTGCCCGGCACCACCGGCACGCCCGTTTCGGCCATCGTGCGCCGCGCCGTGGCCTTGTCGCCCATGAGGCGGATCTGCGTCGGCGTCGGGCCGATGAACGTCAGCTTCGACTTGGCGCAGATCTCGGCGAACTCGGCGTTTTCCGCGAGGAACCCGTAGCCCG
>DASZWV010000365.1:0-2703 GCA_035546115.1 Phycisphaerales bacterium | reverse complement strand
CCCCCGCGCGGGAACGCGTGGCTCGAGGCGGTCGAGAGACAGACCTTTGCGTGCTAAACCGATGCACTTCGATGGGATCTGGAGCCGCGGACTCAGGGGCGCGAGGCATCGCCGAGCGCCTCGAAGCCACCGATGATGTCCATCAACTCCGCGTCGATATCGGATTGACGACGCTCGCGGTACGACCGGCCGAGTGTCTGCGATCGCTCCTCGATGTTCCGCTCGGCCGCCTGCATCGACGACAGGCGGCTGGCGTACTCGCTCGCCAGCGAAGATGCAACGGCGAGAAACAGCGATGCGAACAAGTACTCCCGCAGCAAAGCCTTGAGAAGCGCTGGCCGCTCGATCGTGAAGATCGGGCGCAACCTCGACGGCCACTCGCGTGCCTGCACCTCCTCGATCCATCGCCTGTCGAGCGGGAGCAATCGCAGATCACGCGGCTCGAACCCCGCGCCCGGGAGATGCTCGTTGTAGACGACCAGGATCGTCCCGGCCCCGTCCGCGATCGTCTGGTCCAGACGCGTGAGCAGTTCCTGAACCAGTCCGGTGATGCCCTCCGCCGAGGCCGGCGTCCGCAGGGCCTCCCCGGTGCGCAGGCCCGATTCCGCGAGCCGGGCCGCCGCGCGCGAACCGACCACGATGAGGGGAAGCGATGCTGTCCCGGCCCTGCCGCGGGCGCTGTCCGGCATCGCCTCGGCGGCCCTCTGGAGCGCCAGCACAGCGTGCGCCGCCAGGTGATCGTTGAGCGGGCCGCACAACCCCTGGTCCGAGCCCACCACGATCATGCCGATCGACCCGGCCGCAACGGCGAGGGCGGATTCGGCGGAGACGCTCACGCCCCGCAGGCCAGCGGTCAGGCCGAGCTCCACCGTGTTCCGGTAATCGGTCATGGATACGGCCGCGCGCTCGAACTGCCGGATGCTGGCGGCGGCGAGCGACTTCATGACTCGCACGATGATCCGGAGCTGGCCGGCGGTTTCAAGGCGTTTTTGCAGGGCTTCCAGCGTGTCCATCGGCCACTCCAGGTTCCTCGTCGTTGCGCGCAAGGGGCCGCACGGCGTCCGTGGCGGCGTCCAGCATCGCCTTCCGGGCCTGGTCCGACAGGGCCTTGCCCTTGAGCATCTCGGCGCCGAGATCGGAGAAGCGATCGTTCATGATCCGGCGGATCGCGAGCTCCGCACGTCCGACTTCGGCCCGCGGCACCCTGTCCAGCACGCCCTCGGCCGCGGCGAGCAGGACGGCGATCTGCTCCGGGATGGGCATCGGGTCCGCCTGCGGCTGCTTGAGCACTTCGCGGATGCGCCGGCCTCGGCGGAGCGCGGCCTCGGTCTGCGCATCCAGGTGCGCCGCGAAGCGCGAGAACGACTCCAACTCCTCGAACTGGGAGTACTTGAGCCGGAGATCACCGGCGACCGCCCGATAGGCCGCGAGCTGCGTCTTGCCCCCGACGCGCGACACCGAGCGGCCCACATCGACCGCGGGCAGGGTGCCCCGCCTGAACAGATCGGGGGAGAGGTAGATCTGCCCATCGGTGATCGAGATGAGATTGGTCGGGATGTAGGCGGCGATGTTCTGGGCCTGGGTCTCGACGATCGGGAGCGCCGTGACCGACCCGCCGCCGAGCTTCTCGTTCAGGTGGGTCGAGCGCTCGAGCAGTCGCGCGTGCAGATGGAAGATGTCGCCGGGGAAAGCCTCGCGCCCCGGCGGACGGCGCATGAGCAGCGACAGTTCGCGGTAGGCCCGCGCGTGCTGCACGAGATCATCGAACACCACCAGCGCATCCCGGCCCTGCGACTTGAAGTGCTCCGCGATCGACATCGCCGCGTAGGGCGCCACGACGCGAAGACCGGGCGGGTCCTCGCCGGAGGCCGCCACCACGACGCAGTGGGCCAGTGCGTCGCGCCGCCGCAGATCATCGATGACCTGCGCCACGCCGGCGGCCCGCTGGCCGATCGTGCAGTACACGCACACCACGCCCGTGTCGCGCTGGTTGATGATCGTGTCCACCGCCACCGCCGTCTTGCCCGTCTGCCGGTCGCCCACGATGAGCTGGCGCTGCCCGCGCCCGATCGGGATGAGAGCATCGATCACCTTGATGCCGGTTTCCAGAGGAACGGTGACGGCGGCGCGATCCATGATCCCCGGGGCCTCTCGCTCGGTCGGAAGCCGGGTCGAGGCGCGAATCGGCCCCTGCCCGTCGAGTGGCTCGCCGAGCGCATCGACGATGCGCCCGAGGAGCCTGGCACCGACCGGCACATCCAGCGTGCGCCCCGTTCGACGTACCTCTTCGCCAGCCGCAAGGCCGTCTCCCGACCCCAGGAGGACGACGCCGACACGATCCTCTGAGATGTCGAAGGCCCATCCCGGCACACCCCCGCCCAGGATCAGCAGTTCCTCCGCCGCCACGCCGGGCAGACCATCGACCATCGCCACGCCCTCGCCTACAGACCGGAGCCTGCCGACCTCGCGCACCCGCAGGCGGGAGCCCGACTCCTCCGAAAGAGCCGCGTTGACCCTACCGCGAAGGGCGAGGATCTCACCGGCGATGCCGCTCGACGCTCCTTCGCCGGTGGTCATGGCCGTTCTCCACCCGCGGATAGCGCCCGAGCCTGGCGCCGGTTGTCCGGTGAGGCAGACGGACCCGAATGCCGCGGATCGACCGAAGACGTGGCGGCCGTGTCGACCCCGGAAGACGATGCAAAG
>DASZWV010000364.1:0-14726 GCA_035546115.1 Phycisphaerales bacterium | reverse complement strand
CGGCTCGCCGCGCTTCTGGTCGTAGCGGATGATCAGCGAGTGCCGGTCGAGCATGACCGACTGGAAGCGGCCGTAGGGGCACGCGACGAGGCAGGTCTGCTCCCGGAAGTAGCCGAAGTTGAACATCATCGCGCCCGTGATGAAGGCGACCACGCCGAAGCCGATGATGTGGGTGCCGGGGGCGCCGAAGACCCACTGGGACAGGTTGTCCCAGGAGACGAAGTAGGCGAGGAAGGTGTGCGCCAGGGCGAGAGAGCACGCCAGATATGCCAGCAGCTTGAGCGGCTTGCGAATCGGGGAGGTCTGCAGCCAGCCCTTGCGGGGGTGCCCCGGTGCGCCCTCGAACAGCCGCTCGATCGGCCGATAGACGAACTCCATGTACACCGTCTGCGGGCAGGCCCAGCCGCACCAGATGCGTCCGAAGAGGGCCGTGACCCAGAAGATCAGGATGAACAGGCTCACCATGAGCAGGGCGAGCAGGAGCGTGTCGGTGGGATAGAACGTCGCGCCGAAGATGTGGAATTGCCTGCCGATGATGTCCAGCAGAACGATCGGCTTGCCGTGGATGTGGATGATCGGGATCAGGGCGAAGATCGCGATCAGCGCGTAGGCCACCAGGCGCCGGGCCGTCAGGAATCGGCCGGGCGAAACCCTGGGGCGCAGCCAGCGCCGCGAGCCGTCGTCGTTGAGCGTCGAGAGCACCGACGGCGCGACCGGCGCCGAGGAGCGCGTCGAGGCGGCGGGCTCGGATGCTGGGGCGAGGGGTTGTGCGGGGCTTGTCGGCATTGCGAGGCTCGGGCTCGGTGACCTACTTCTTCTTCTCCTCGGCGGGCGCGGCCGGGGCGCTCGGCCAGGGTGCGATCTTGACGCCCTCGGGCGCCTTGCCGCCGGCCGGATTCGTGCCGCGGAGGTTGGCGACGTAGGAGGCGAGGATCACACGCTCGTTGTTGGAGAAGCGGTTCTTCCAGGACGGCATGGCGCCGCCGTTGGCGCCCTCGCTGATGACGCGGTAGATGTCCTCGACCTTCGTCACGTTCTTGTAGTAGTCGTCGCAGAGGTTGACGCCGACGTCGCCGCTCCCGTCCTTCTTGTGGCAGGCCGCGCACGTTCCCTCGAACGTGGACTTGGCGATCTGCATGAACTCCTTGTTGCTCATCTCCTGGAGGATCGTGGCCTCGTCGGGCTTGAGCTCGCCCACCTTGCCGAAGATGCGGGCGAACTCCGCCTGCTGATCGTCGTTCCAGGAGTCCTGGATGGTCCATCCGGCGACGCTCCCGTGCCAGAAGGCGAGATAGCCGATCGAGAAGACGACCGAACCCAGGAAGATCGCGTGCCACCACCCCGGCGTCGGGTTGTCGTACTCGCGGATGCCGTCGTACTCGTGGTCGGTGAGTTGGTTCGGTTGGGCGCTCATCGGGTGGGCTCCTTGGCGTTGGCCGCCGGCTGCGGCGAAGCGAGGCGAGTGGAAGCGACCTCGTCGGCGAGCGGGAGGAACGCGGCGTTGTCGAGCGTGCTCTTTCGATTCCGGCGTGTGACTTGGAGGACGACCCCGATGAACACGCTCAGGAAGAGGACGAGGGCGATGATCGGGAAGATCGCCAATCCCAGACTGCTCATGACGTCGGACATTCGCATGGTGGTCTCCTGTCGGTCAGTGCGTGCCGGCGCTCGCGGACGAAACGGCGGCCTTGTCGGGTTTGGCGTCGGCGGTCGCGGGCGCGGGGGCGGGCGGCGGCTTGGAGATGTCGGTGCCGAGGCGCTGCAGGTAGGCGATCAGGGCGACGATCTTCTTGTCCTCGAGCCCCTTGGGACCGTTGTCCTTGGCGATGTTGTCGGCGATGGTCTGGGCCTGGGCGCGAGCGAGTTTCTGCGAGACGCCTTCCTTCACATCCTCGCCGTAGGGCACGCCGATCATGGCCTGGGCCCGCACGTGGGCCTGGATCTCGTCGAAGTCGATGGGCGCATCCAGCAGGTGCGCGTACGAGGGCATGATCGACTGGGTGATCGACTGGCGCGGGTCCTGCAGGTGCAGCACGTGCCAGAGGTTGCTCCGCATGCCGCCCTCGCGCGCGAGGTCGGGGCCGATGCGGCGGCTGCCCCACTGGAACGGATGGTCGTACACGAACTCGCCGGGCTTGGAGTATTCCCCGTAGCGCTTCGTCTCGGCCCAGATCGGCCGGATCATCTGCGAGTGGCAGTTGTAGCAGCCTTCCGCGACGTACACGTCGCGCCCGCAGAGCTCCAGCGGGGTGTAGGGCTGCACGCTCGCGATCGAGGGGACGTTCGAGCGCACCGCGAACATCGGGATGATCTCGAGGGCCGAGCCGCTGGCCACCGCGATGATCGCCCAGATGATGAACTTGTACGGGGTTCCCTCCCACACGCGGTGCCACCACCCGTTGAAGAAGCTCTGCAGCACCACATCGCCCTTGCGGCCCGCGTCGGTGTTCGAGGTGAGCGCGGGAACGAACCGCGGCCGCTCGTCGTGCGAGGGCGTCGCGTACAGGGCGGGCGCCGACTGCACGGGCTCCTCGTACCGTGCCGGCCGGGCCATCCAGGTGCGAACGAGGTTGTACGCCATCAGGAGCGCGCCGGTGAGGAAGAGCAGGCCGCCGCCGACGCGGATCCAGTAGAAGGGCATCAGCTTCGCCACGGTCTCGACGAAATCGGGGAACTTCAGGTTGCCCGTCTCGTCGAACGCCCTCCACATCAGGCCCTGGGTGATCCCGGCGACGTAGATCGGGATGATGTACATCAGGATCCCGAGCGTGCCCAACCAGAAGTGCGTCGTCGCCAGCTTCTTGGAGTGCAGCGGCGCCTGGAACAGACGCGGCGCCAGCCAGTAGATCATGCCGAAGGTCATGAACCCATTCCAGCCGAGCGCGCCCCCGTGCACGTGCGCGATCGTCCAGTCGGTGTAGTGGCTGAGCATGTTGACGGTCTTCACCGACATCATGGGCCCCTCGAAGGTGGACATCATGTAGAACGTCACGCCGACGACGAAGAACTTCAGCACCGGGTCGTCGGTGAGCTTGTGCCACGCGCCGCGGAGCGTGAGCAGGCCGTTGATGCCGCCGCCCCACGAGGGCATCCACAGCATCACGCTGAAGAGCATGCCGAGCGTGCTGGCCCAGGCGGGGAGCGCGGTGTAGTGCAGGTGGTGGGGTCCGGCCCAGATGTAGATGAAGATCAGCGACCAGAAGTGCACGATCGACAGGCGATAGGAGTACACCGGCCGCTCCGCGGCCTTGGGCATGAAGTAGTACATCAGGCCGAGGAAGGGGGTGGTGAGGAAGAAGGCCACGGCGTTGTGCCCGTACCACCATTGCATCATGGCGTCCTGCACGCCCGCGTACACCGAGTAGCTCTTGAGCCAGCCGGCGGGGATCGCCAGCGAGTTCAGCACGTGCAGCATGGTCACGGTCACGATCGTGGCGATGTAGAACCACAGCGCGACGTACATGTGCCGCTCACGCCGGACCTTGAGCGTCATGAAGAAGTTGGTGCCGAAGAAGCCCAGCCAGGCGATGGCGATGAGGATGTCGATCGGCCACTCGAGCTCGGCGTACTCCTTGCCCTGCGTGAAGCCCATGGGGAGCGTCAGGGCCGCGCACACGATGATGAGCTGCCAGCCCCAGAAGTGCAGGCTGCTCAGCGTGTCGGACCACATGCGTGCCTTGCAGAGCCGCTGCGTCGAGTAGTAGATGCCGGCGAAGATGCTGTTGCCGGCGAAGGCGAAGATGGCCGCGTTCGTGTGCAGCGGCCGCAGGCGACCGAACGTCAGGAACTGGATGTTGGTGAGAAACGAGAGAAAAGCGAACGGCCGTGTGCCGGAGGCGGTCGTGTAGTTGATGACGCTCGGAACAACCAGCTCGAGCGCGACGATCACGCCGGCGAGGAAGGCCACGATTCCCCACACGACCGTGGCCGTCAGGAACTTGCGGACGATCGCATCGTCGTAGACGAACGACTCCATTGTGCCGACCGGGTTGGGCGAGCCCCGCTTGGAGATGTCCGAAACCGGGGCGGACCGACCCGGATGAGCAGGGGCTTGAGCGACGAGCGCAGTCTCGGCCATGGGAAAAGCTCCAGATCGTGCATTCAGCAGAGTAAAAGAGCCTATAGTCAGGAATAGAATCGGTCAAGAATATCCGAGATTTGTTTTTTTTCGACGATATGCCGATGGATTTTGCACGATACCATGGAAATCCACGGTGTATCCGGAATCTCCCGCTGCCATCAATCAGAATATAGTTGACTAAAGGACAATGAGATCGTATTCTCTTGTGAACGGAGGACTCCCATGCTCGGACAAGCCGCTGGCTACGCGACCGCCGCGCTGGGCTATCTTGCCACTGCGGGGGGAAAGCCGCTCCTGGTGAAGGAAATCGCCGATGCGTGTGCGATTCCCGGCCCGTATCTGGGGAAGATCGTCAACACCCTGCGCCGCGTGGGTCTGGTGCAGACCCAGCGAGGCGTCGGAGGGGGTGTGACGCTCGCCCGGCACCCGCAGGAGATCTCTCTCTACACGATCGCGGAGCTGCTGAAAGACCCCATCTGCAACCGCCGCTGCATGCTGGGCACGGCGGAATGCTCCGAGGAGCGGGCCTGCCCGGCCCACAGGTTCTGGAGTGAGCACCGCGAGCACACGCTCGATTTCCTGCGAAAGACCACGATCGCCGACATGGCCGCGTTCGAGACCCGACGGCGGACGCGGGCTCTTCAGCCCCGAGATTCGCGTGCCTCTCTTCGCATCGAAGGAAAGCCGATAGATAGGGCCGAATGATCGCGATCGGGCCTATGTGGGACCCGGACGCGCTTTGTGGCTAGCATTTCCGGAGCGCCCAGCACGGGTTGCTCCATGCTGTTTTCAGGGATGAATACCGCGTGGTCGTAGCTCAACTGGATAGAGCGTCGGCCTCCGAAGCCGAAGGTTGTGGGTTCGACTCCCGCCGACCATATTGACTATGAGCCCTTCGCGCGAGCGGTGGGCTTTTTCTGTTTGTGCTCTCCAGGTTTCGCCCTGCTCGCGCCCACCCGGAGTTCGCAGGCCGTCCCGTACTTCTCGCAGATCGGGTGCATCGAGCAGGTTACTCCGCGGGCCTTGCAGGCGCGCCGGCCGTGCCAGATGAACGCGTGGGACATCGTGCACCAGCTCCGGCGTGGAAACAGCGCCATGAGCGTGCGCTCGATCTGGGCGACGTTGGCGGTCCTGGGCACGAGGGCGAATCGCTTGCTCAGCCGCTCGATGTGCGTGTCCACCACGAATCCGACGTTGATCCCGTAGGCGTTTCCGAGCACCACGTTCGCGGTCTTGCGCGCGACGCCGTGGAGCGAGAGCAGTTCATCCATCGTCCGCGGCACCTCATCCCCAAACCGCTCGTGCACATCCTTCATCGCCAGGTAGACCGCCTTCGCCTTGTTGCGGAAGAAGCCGGTGGACTTGATGTACGGCTCGATCTCTTCCGGCGACGCCTTGGCGTAGTCGGCCGGGGCCGGAAACCGCTTGAAGAGCGCGGGCGTCGCCTTGTTCACGCCCACATCGGTCGTCTGGGCCGAGAGGATGGTCGCGACGAGCAGTTCGTGGGGCGAGGTGTGGTTCAGCTCGCAGTGGGCGTCTGGATACTCGGCGGTCAACGCCTTGAACAGCTCCGTGGCCCGGCGTTTGGTAGCCGCGGAAACGGTGGGCAGCGCGAAGGGGATGTCGCCGTCGTCCCGGGAGCCATTGGTCGATCGCGCGGTAGGGGGGCGGGGCATGACGATCAGCCTCGTTTGCTCTTGAGCAGGTCGGGCTTTGGATATTCCGATTCTTCAGGCGCGCCCGGACTCGGGGAGAGCGGTCCGCTTGCGCTCGCGAACGCGCCGAGAAACAGGGCGACCGACGCCCCAAGGAACTCCGCCATGAGCAGGTTCTTGGCGATCGGGTGCAGATCCGCGCTCGCCTTGCGAGCGGCCGCCGACGCCGCGGCGTCCCCGACGCGGGCCGCGTTCAGATCGTTCTTCGACGCCGCGATGATCCCGGGCGTGACGACGAACAGCGTCGCGGCAAGAGAGGCGAGCGCGACACCGTAGGCGAGCGACCGGACGTACGTGATCGGGCGGGCACGATCCACGCCGCGCTTGACAAAGAGGACCAGGAGCGTCACCCCCGCGAGCGTGGCGCACACGAAGCTCGCGATGTCCGTGATCAGAAAGACCCTTTGGGCGACGGCTCCGGCGGCGAACCGGTACGCATCGTCCTCAAACGCCGCCGGCAGCTCGGGCAGCCGCACTTTCATATCGTGCAGGGTCGGGAACGCGACCGCGGCCGTCGCGCCCGAGATCGCAACCGCCCCCGCCCACAGGCCAAGGGAGGTCAGATGCACTGCTGTACAGAAAGGTCGCCAAGTCATGCCCCATGGTACGTGCAAACCATGGCGTGAAGGCCCGGCGGTGGATACAACAGGGCATGTGCGCAGCATCTGGCATTCCAATGCCGGGTCTGCCCGACATCGCCGTCGCGATGTGGGGCTTGGACGCCGCGTCGATCGGGGTTGCTGGACCACCCGGCGGGGAGCGCGTTCGGGGCGTGATCGCGTGGCTTGCCAAGGCCGCGGTGCCGGGCGTTCGCGGCGTGCGCATCGACGCCACGATGAGCGGCATCCGTCCCCGTGAGCTCGACCGATCGGGCCGCCGGGATCTGGCTTCACTGCTCCGCCGCAACGAGCTGCGATTCGCGGGTGTTGACGTGTTCGTTCCCCCGGAGCATCTCGTGAAGGCCGACACGGTGGACCGGGCGATGTCGAGCATCCTCGGGGCGATCGATCTCGCGGCCGACCTGGCTGGCCTGGCGTCGGGATCGGTGGCGGCGAGGACGCTGGCGAGCGGTGGGGGTGCGGGGGTTGCGGCGACCATCTCGCTCGCCCTCTCCGACAAGGCCACACCGGACGTTGTTCGCTCCATCGCCGACCACGCCGAGGGTCGGGGCGTTCGGATCGCCAACCATGCCTGGCCGATCGTCGAGAAAGGCAACGCGGAGCCTGCGATCGGGATCGGACTTGATGCGGCCGTTGCGCTCGCCGCGGGGAGCGATCCGGTGATGCTCGCCGCCAGGCTTGGCGGCCGAGTCGTTTCCGCCCGCATCGGCGATGTCGGTGCGACGGGCGAGCGGGTGCCTCCGGGGAGGGGGCGGCTGGACGTTCCCGCGCTGCTCGCGACGCTCGCTTCGACGGGGCACGCCGGCTCGGCGGTCCTCGACCTGCGCGGGCTCAAGGCGCCGGCGGAGGTCATCGCGCTGGTCGGGCGTCAAGCCACCGGTCAGTCCTGACCGGCGGGATCACATCTGCGCCAGCACATCGTCGGAGATCTCGGCGTTGGTGTAGACCTTCTGAATGTCGTCGTTGTCTTCGAGCGCATCGACGAGTTCGAGCAGCTGCTTTGCGTTGTCGCCGGACACCGCCGAGGTCGTCGTCGGGATGGGCTCGATCCGCGCCTCGGTGATGTTGAGGTTCGCCTGCTCGATCGCCTGCTTCACCGCGTTGAAGGCCTGCACCGGCGTGAAGACGGTGAAGGACGGCGATTCATCGTCGTCCTCGAACTGGATGTCGTCCGCCCCCGCGCCCGCGGCGACCTCGAAGAGTGTCTCCTCCGCGCTCGCGGGGGCCGACACGACGATGCGCCCCTTGGTCTCGAACGAGAACGCCACGCACCCGGTGGCGCCCAGGTTGCCGCCGTACTTGCTCAGGATGAGCCGCACATCCGCGGCCGTGCGCGTGCGGTTGTTCGTGAGCGCATCGATGATGAGCGCCACGCCGCCCGGGCCGTAGCCCTCGTAGCGTCCCTGCTCGTAGCTCTCGCCCTCGCCGCCGCCCGCGCCCTTCTTGATCGCCCGCTCGAGGTTGTCCTTGGGGACGTTGTGGTACTTCGCCTCGTCGATGGCCGTGCGGAGCGCGAAGTTGAACTCCGGATCGCCCCCGCCCGAACGGGCCGCCATCATCACGGCCCGCAGGCACATCGTCCATGCCTTGGATCTCCGGGCGTCGGTCACCGCCTTCTTGCGCTTGATCTTGCTCCACTTGTTGTGGCCGGCCATTGGCGGGAACACTCCTGTCGCGAAACGGGATGGTAGAGCGCGGGCGCGCGATCAGCCGCGGCGCTTCGAGGCTCGCGAGGGCCTCTTCTTGCGAAGAGTCCCCGCCTTGCGTTTGGCCTTGCGTGCCGCCTTCCGGTTGGCCTCCTGCTCGCGGCGGATGTGCTCGGCGACCGGCTTGTGGATGGGCCGCAGGTCGTTCAGATGGCTCTCCGCCGCCGGGTATGCCGCATCGTCGGCCCAGGCCTGGAGAAGGGCGTAGGTCTCGGGCAGCTCGCCCTCGCGAGTCTTCTTTTCCAGGAGCACCGCCGCATCGTCGCACGAGGAGCTCGCGCCGACCACCCTTGCCTCGATCAGCCGACGATGGATGCGCGAGTCGACCGGCGCCGCGTGGTGCGAGAGCCCGATCAGGCACACACGCGCGGCGACGAACGCGGGAACGCCCTCGATCCGATCCAGCCGCTCGCGGGCCTCGCGCGGCGGGAGCCCGGCCAGGGGCTCGAGCGTGACGCGGTGCTCTCGAGAGTAGATCACGTTCAGGGCGGTGCGAAGGCGCAGGGCCCGCTCGGCACCGCGCGGGTAGCGCTCGCCGAGCAGGCGCAGGATCTCGTCGGGCATGCACGTGCGGAGCTCGTTGAGATCGACGAGCGCCGCCTCGAGCCGCTTCATCGCCTGCATCGCCTTGGGCGTTGTGGACTCCCACAAAAGGAACGATCTGACGAAGCACCCGAGGATCGGCTCGTTCGGATCGAAGGCGCAAGCGACGGGCGCGGCGTTGGAGCTCACGGGAGCGATCGCGTTGCCTTGTTGGGGGACGCCCGAAGGGATCACGCCCGCGTACTGGCTACGCAGGGTCTTGAGCAAGGAAGCGAGTTCCCTGGTCGATTCGGCGGAGCTCACGGACGGCTGGCCTCCGGGCCTTGCTCGGCGGGTCTCGCGCGAGAAGGTGCGGAGGGATCATTGGCCGCATTGTCGTCCGTGGCGTGCGATTCCTTCGCGCTCGTCGGAGAATCGACGGGCGTCGATTCACGGGCCTTGGCGAGGGCGTCGAAGATCTCCGCCTGGCGCTTCAGGCTCGTGTCAAGCCGAAACTCAATGCTCGGCATGCGGCGGATGTCCACCAGTTCGGCGGCCTCGTGGCGGATGTGCTTGGCGGCGTGCCTGAGCGCGTGCATCGTGAGTTCGGTGCGGTCCTCTGGGAAGATCGAGACGAACACGAGCGCGTTGGCCATATCGGGCGAGATGTCTACCCGCAGCACGCTGATGAGGCCCGCCGCGCGCGGGTCGTGCAGTCCTTGCGAGATCACCTGCTGGATCGCGCGGGCGAGGGTGCTTTCAACCTTTTCGAGACGATGGGACATGACGATGTCGGGTGCAAGAGAGGCATCAAGGAGGGGAAGACTGTTCGTCGCGCTTTTCGGCCTCCGTCCAGAGGGGCTGGCCGTTTTCATCGACCGGATCGCCGGCGGCGGACTCGGCGGTGATGATCTCGAGCGCGTGGTCGTTGAGGCGGGCCTCGGGATGGGTCCGGAGCTTGTTGATGATGGCCTGCATCTGGGTCTGCAGGTAGTCGTGGCTGCGGTTGCAGGCGACCAGGCCCATCGTCGCGAGATTCCAGGTGTCGAGCGTGTCCACCTCCGCAACGGCGACCATGTGGTTCTTGTGCAGGCGGTCCTTGATGGACCGGACCACGCGGCGCTTGTCCTTGAGACCGGTCGCGCCGTCGATCATCATGGTGAACTGGAGGATGGCGATGTACATGGGGGGGAAACCGAAAAAGGCGTAGAGGCGTGGGGGCGTGGAGATGTACTTCCTTTACGCCGCTGCGCCTCCACGCCTTTTCTCGCTTTACAGCGTCCTCTTGACCTCCACCGTCTTGTAGCACTCGAGCACGTCCCCCTCCTTGATGTCGTCGTAGCCGACGATCTTCATGCCGCACTCGAGGCCGGCACGAACTTCCTTGGCGTCGTCCTTGACGCGCTTGAGCTGCTCGAGCTTGCGGTTGTTCTCGATGACGATGCCGTTGCGGGTGACGCGGATGAGCGCATCGCGCTCCACCGTGCCGTCGGTGACGAAGCACCCGGCGATGGTGCCCACCTTCGAGATCTTGAAGACCTTGCGGACCTCCGCGTGGCCGAGCACCTGGGTCTTCTGCTCGGGAGCGAGCAGGCCCTCGGCGGCCTTGCGGATGTCGTCGGTGATCTCGTAGATGACGTCGTACGAGCGGATCTCCACGCCCTTCTGCTCGGCCAGGGTCCGGGCCTTGCTCGACGGGATGACGTTGAACCCGATGATGACCGCCTTCGAGGCGTCGGCGAGCAGCACGTCGCTCTCGACGATGCCGCCGACCGCTGCGTGCAGCACGCGGGCCCGCACCTCGTCGGTCTTGACCTTCTCGATCTCGCCCTTGAGCACGTCCACCGAGCCCTGCACGTCGGCCTTGAGGACGACGAGAATCTCCTTGAGGCCCGTCTCCTTCATGGATGTGAGCAGGCTGTCGAGCGTGACCTTCGGCTTGGAGAGTTCCACCTGCCGCTCGCGGTCGTGGCGGTGCTCGGCGGCCTCGCGGGCCTTGTCGAGCGTGTCGACGATGTAGAACTTGTCACCCGCGTCGGGCACCTTGTCGAATCCGCTGATCTTGGCGACGCTCGCGGGCCCGAGCGACTTGTGCTTCACGCCGCGATCGTCGGTGATGTCGCGCACGCGACCGAAGGCTCGTCCGACGACGATGAAGTCGCCCACCTGGAGGTTGCCGTCCTGGATGATGATGTCCGCGACCGGGCCGCGGCCCTCTTCCATCTTCGCGTCGACGACGGTGCCGCGTGCGGGGCCGCCGTAGTCGGCCTTGAGCTCGAGCAGCTGTCCCTGCAGGTCCAGGACCTCGAGCAGCTTGTCGATGCCGGTTCCCTTGGTCGCGCTGGTGCGGATGACCTCGGTGTCGCCGCCCCACTCGATCGGATTGAGGCCGTTGGCGGCGAGCTCGCCGAGGGTCTGGTTGATGCGGGCGTCGGTCGCGTCCGGGCGGTCGATCTTGTTGAGCGCGACCACGATGGGCACCTTGGCCGCCTTGGCGTGGTTGATGCTCTCGACGGTCTGCGGCATGACGCCCTCGGGCGCCGACACCACGAGCACGACCACGTCGGTGATGGCCGCGCCGCGGGCGCGCATGGCCGTGAAGGCCTCGTGGCCCGGCGTGTCCATGAACACGATCCACTTCTTCTCGCCGCCGATGGTGACGGGCGTGCGGAACGCGCTGGCCTTCTGCGTGATGCCGCCGGCCTCGCCCGCGGCCACGTTCGCGTTGCGGATCTTGTCCAGCAGCGAGGTCTTGCCGTGGTCCACGTGCCCGAGGATCGTGACGATCGGCCCGCGCGGGCGGAGGTCCACCGCCGCGCGATCGGAGAACTCCTCGCTGATGGTTTCCTCGGCCGTCTTGGCCTGTTCGACGTGCAGGTCGATGTCGAACTCCATCATGATTTCCTGGGCCTTTGCCGCGTCGATGCCGCTGTTCACCGTGGCCATGACGCCCTGCATGAAGAGCTTCTTGATGACGTCCGCGGCCTTCACGCCGGTGGCTGCGGAGAGGTCCTTGATGGTGAACGGCGCCACGATCGAGACGACGCCGCCGGTCTCGGCGGCGGACTGGGCGCGCTCGCCGGTGTGGAGGCCGAGCTTCTTGGCCTGTTGGCGGCGGGCCTTGAGATAGCCGCCGGCGCGGGCGAGGCGTGCCTCGCGCTCGGCGAGGTCCTGCTCGCGCCACATGCCCGTGTGCATCTCTTCCTGGCCGCCGGCAAAGCCGCGCCGGCGCGCCGGAACGGCGCCCGTGTCCGTGCGCTTCTTGCCCGCGGCGGCCGTGTTGCGCCGGGGACTCCTTCCGCCGGCGTCGTCGTCCTCCGCGCCGCTGCGTCCGGGGCCGGCGCCCGCGCCGCCGCGCGTGCCGGGCGGACCCGAGTCGGCGTCGCGCCGGGCGCGGGGCTTGTTGATGACCTCGGGGGCCTCGATGCGGACGACCTTGGGCCCGCTGAGCTTCACGGCGGTCTTCTCGACCAGCTTCGGCCCGACAGGCGTCACGGTCTTCGGACGGTCCGGCACGTTCATCGGGGCCGGCCTAACGACGGTCCGATGCGGCGTCGACGGGCGCGAGGGCGCACTCGGGGCGGGGCCGCCCGGCTTCTCCTTCGTCGGCGCTTCCCGGTCGGCGACCGGTGTGGGGGCCGCTGTTTCGACGGGCGTGGCGGGCTTGGCGGGGGCCGCTGGCGGCTTGGTCCAGGCCGCGGGCGGCTGAGAAGAAATGACGGTGGGGCCGGGTCGCGTGGGCGGGGGCGGAACACTGACCGGGGCCGCGGTCTCCGCGGGCCTGGCCGGTTCTTTGGTCCTGGTTCTCGAGACCGGCGCAGCCGGCCTTGCCTGTTCCTCGGCGGGCGCTTCGGGCTGGGTCTCCGCCTCGGTCGCGGGCGGGGCGGTCGCGCGAGTCTCCTCGGCCTTCTTCTTCCGGGCGCGCGGAGCGGCCTTGACCTTGACCTTCTCGATGTCCAGGTGCTCGGTGGTCTCCACGGCGGTGGCGACGCCGCCCGCGTTGGAGAACCACTCCTTGATGGTCGCCTCGAGGCCGGGGCCGACGGTGCTCATGTGCCCCTTGACCTTGTCCGCGGGGATGCCCTCGGCGAGACATTTCTCGACGATGGCCTTCGAGTTGACCCCAAGCTCCTTCGCGATGTCCGAGATCCGCTTAGCCAAACTTCGCTCCGATCGATGAACCGACGACTGCTTTCAGATGCTCCGTGTGAGTGATTCGGGAAGCCCCGAGCGTCCTGGCGCGGGGAAGATGAACGATTTGGGTTACGCCTGGCCCTCCGATGGTCCCGCCGGCTGCGGCTCCTCGGTGGCTCCGCCTCCCCCGCCCCCGAGAATGTCCGCCGCGCGGGCGTCGGCCTCGGGGCTGACGCCGTCGGGGCTGAGGGCGCCGCCCTCGCCGAGCAGGCGACGGGTCGCCTCCTCATCCTCGCGCTTCTTGCGCTCGGCCTCTTCCTTGTCCTTGGCCTGCTGGATGGCGACTTCCTTCGCCTTGACGCTGGCGATCTCCACGGCCTTCTCGGCGGTCTCCTGCGGCAGGCTCAGCTCGTTCACGAGCACATCCGCGCCGACCTCCTCGATGTCGAAGACGCTGATCATGCCGAGCGCGGCCAGGCGATCGACCATCTCCTCGGTGATCCCCTCGATGCCCTGGAGCGTCTGGTTCATGATCTCCAGGCCCTTCTCGAACTCGCCCGGCGTCAGGATGTCGATGTCCCAGCCCGTCAGGCGGGCGGCGAGGCGGACGTTCTGGCCGCGCTTGCCGATGGCGAGGGAGAGCTGGTCGTCGCGTACGACCACCGTGGCTCGACCCAGCTCGAAGCAGAGGGAGATTTCCGCGACTTCCGCGGGCTTGAGCGAGTTCTGGATCAGGATCTGGCTCGACTCGTTCCAGCGCACGATGTCGATCTTCTCGCCGTTGAGTTCATCGACGATGTTCTTGATGCGCGAGCCGCGGACGCCGACGCACGCGCCGACGGCGTCGACCTTGTTGTCCACGCTCGTGACGGCGATCTTGGTGCGATAGCCGGCCTCGCGGGCCATGGCCTTGATCTCGATGATGTGCTCGGCGACCTCGGGGACCTCGACCTCGAAGAGCCGCTTGATGAAGTCCGGGTGCGAGCGCGTCAGCACGATCTTGATCTGGTTGCCGACGTCGCGGACGTCGAGAATCATGCAGCGGATGCGATCGCCGGCCTGGAACTGCTCGCCGGGGATCTGCTCGCTCCGCGGCATGAAGGCCTCGGCCCGGTCGATGGTCACGACCAGCGCCCCGCCCTCGTACCGCTGCACCGTCCCCGTCACGATCTCGCCGACGCGCTTGGAGAACTCATCGAGCACGCTGGTCCGCTCATCGTCGCGGAAGCGCTGGATCATCACCTGCTTGAACGTCTGGGCCGCGATGCGCCCGAGTCCCTCGGGCTTCATCTCCAGGGGCTGGCCGTGGCGGGTGAGCTTGAGCTCGCCGCTGGCCGCATCGAACGTGCAGGCGAACTCCTCGGTGTCGAGGGTGTTGTAGAACTTCCTCGCGGCGGACACCATGGCCTGCTCGAGGTCCTTGATCAGCTGGGTCTTGTCGATCCTGCGGTCGCGGGCGATGCCGTCGAGGATCCGCATCATTTCTTGGGTGTTCATGGGAGAGAGTTCCGGGATGTTTGAGTTGTCGGGATGTCGGACGGAGAGAGAAGCAGGCGTACAGGCGTGAAAGGCGTGAAGGGTCGGAGGCAAAAACACGAAAGCCACCAGCGACTCGTTCGTGCGCTCGTGGCCAGCAGGGGAACCGGTGATGGGTGGCCTACGCCTTAGCCCATTCTCACCTCCAGGGGCAAGGTGCGAACAAGCCGCGAGCGCGAACCGCCCGATCGCCCGATCCTCCCGACCCTCTCCGAAACCGAACTCGGGAGGCCGAGCACGATTGCCGGAGCGAACCGGGGTGATCCGGTGATGTGGGCGCGGGGCGAGAAGCCCCAAACCCGGGAGATCACCGTGGCATCACCATGCATGGGCTGGACCCGTGTGCATGAAAAGTCCTCTGCAAACGACTACGAGCAAACGAACGAGATGCGGGAGATGGTAAGGGGTGGGG
>DASZWV010000363.1:0-3331 GCA_035546115.1 Phycisphaerales bacterium | reverse complement strand
CGCCGCCGCCTCCAACCACCGCCGAGTCTCCGCAGGCCGAAGGCCTTCCCGCCCAGAGCCGGGGCGTGCAGCAAGCGCAAGCGAGCGCCGCCCCCACCCCCGGAAGACAAGCATCAATCCCACCGCACCCCGAAGGGGCGCACGGAGCACGCGCCAACCCAGCGCCGGCACAATCGCCCTGCGACTGCGGCAAGAGCTCAAAGTGCAACGGCTGCACGCCCGACGCCCACCGCCACCGAGCCCGCGACCCCACGCGCTGACGCTCTGATCGCGCTCGCTTCCGCCGCCCTTCCAAGGCTCCATCAAAATCAACGCCCAACCCGGGGTTCCGCGATGCTCAAGCCGGCATCGCTCCACCCCGGGCTATGTCCGCGCGCCCCGCCGGGACGAAGGGCCCATCTCCCGTTCCCTCCGCTCCTCCACTCCTCCACTCCCCATCCCTTCACCAAATGCGCCCATATAACCCTTCCCATGCCAACCCCCCCGCCCTCTCCCGCCCTCCGCCATGCCGCGGCCGTTGTCCTCTTCCTCGCTCCCATGCCGCTCGCCGCATGCTCGGGCTCGCGGGGCCTGGCCGAATCCGGGTACACGCCCAGTGCCAATGTCTGCATTCGCGAGGGCAAGCCGGCCGCGGTCCCCGGCATCCCGATGGGCGACCCGGCGACCATCGCCCGGATCCTCGAAGAGGGCAAGCACCACAACCAGGTCATGGAGCACCTGCGATACCTGACCCAGGAGATCGGGCCGCGGCTCACCGCCTCCACCAACGCCGAGAAGGCCAACAACTGGACGCTGGCGCAGTTCCGCTCCTGGGGCCTGGATGCGCAGATGTGGCAATGGGGAACCTACCCGACGCGCTTCGACCGCGGCCCCTCCTACGGCAAGCTGCTGGTCAAGGAGACCAGGACCAAGGACGACGGCGCCAAGGAGGTCGAGTGGAAGCCGATCCGCGACTTCGAGTTCACGACCCTCTGCTGGACCGCCGGCACCCACGGCCCGCGCCGGGGGCCCGTCGTGATCGAGCCCGCAAGCGAGGAGGAATACGCCAAGGTCAAGGACAAGCTCAAGGGCGCATGGGTCCTGCTGGACAAGCTCCCGACCAGCCGCGGCATCCGCGAGCCGGTGAACCTGAGCGGCAAGCGCTACGAGGCGCGCGCGGCGGCCCGCGCGGACGTCGCATCCGGCAAGCGGCAGATCAAGGACCTGAACATCGAGGACCGGCTGATCTTCGACGGCGTGGCGGGCTTCATCACGGCGACCGACGACCAGCGCGACCGCGTCTGGACGGGGCGTGTGCCCGGGTGGGACACGCGCAAGGCCGATGAGGTGATCCCCGACGTCGAGGTCGTCGTGCGATGCAGCGACCACGACAACATGCGCACCCGCCTGATGGACGGCGAGGACTTCCAGGTCGAGTTCGATGTGAACAACACGCTGACGGCCGGGCCGATCCCCGTGTACGACACCATCGCCGAGATCAAGGGCACCGACAAGCCCGACGAGGTCGTGGTCGTGTGCGGCCACCTGGACTCGTGGAACGGCCCGGGCTCGCAGGGCGCCACCGACAACGGGACGGGCTCGATGGTGGCCCTCGAGGCAGCGCGGATTCTCGCGGCGGCCCACGCCCGCCCGAAGCGGACCATCCGCTTCTGCCTGTGGACGGGCGAGGAGCAGGGCCTGCTGGGGTCCAAGGCGTACGTCAAGAGCCTGGGCGATGCGGTCAACCGGGTCTCGGTCTGCCTGAACGACGACGGCGGGACGAACTACGAGGGCGGCCTCCTGTGCACGCCGAACATGGCGGACTACCTCGCGGCAGCAACGGCCCCCGTGAACAACCAGTTCTACGACTTCATGGACGGCAAGCCGCTGAACGTGAACATCCACACCCAGGAGAAGTTCCCGCGGGGCGGGGGGAGCGACCACGCGTCGTTCACCGCGGCCGGCGTGCCGGGGTTCTTCTGGGATGAGGTGGGGCGGGCGGACTACCGCTGGGGATGGCACACCCAGCACGACCGCTTCGACCTGGCGATCCGCGAGTATCTGGAGCAGTCGGCGACGTGCCAGGCGGTGACGGCGTACAACCTCGCGTGCGCGCCGGACCTGCTGCCAAGGGTGCCGCCCCCGGATGCGGATGAGAGCAAGAAGATCGAGCAGGAGAAGAAGGAGCGCGGGATCACCAAGTAGCCCGTAGACTGGCGGCACCATGTCCAAGGACGGCGACGCACCACTCCCCCACGTCTTGCTCTTCACCGACGGCGCCTGCTCGGGCAACCCGGGCCCCGGCGGCTGGGCGTACATCCTGCGCCACGTGGCCAGCAGCAAGGAGCGGGAGGAGTCCGGCGGCGAGGCCATGACGACCAATAACCGCATGGAGCTCATGGCGGCGATCCAGGGATTGAGCGCGCTGACCAGGCGCTCGAAGGTCGAACTGTGGTCCGACAGCAAGTACGTGCTCGACGGGCTCAAGGAGTGGCTGCCGGGGTGGAAGGCCAAGGGGTGGAAGACGGCGAGCAAGAAGCCGGTGAAGAACCAGGACCTCTGGCAGCGGCTCGACGCCCTGCTTTTGCAGCACGAGATCACGTTCCACTGGGTGCGCGGCCACGACGATCATCCGGAGAACGAGCGGTGCGATGCGCTGGCGGTGGCGGCGCGGGATGCCGCGGCCGTGGGCCGATAAGGAGCGACCCGATAACGGCCTGGGCGAGTGGTTGTGCGGGCTGTGCGGGCTGGCGCACCCGCGCGGACCGCAGGCGCGTCAAGGACCACCGGGAGTGAGAAAGCGTGATGGGGCGTGCGCCGATCTTCCCGGCCATGCCGCCCATCTCCACAAACTCGACCTCCGTTTCCAACCGTTCCACCACGCCCGCGACCCCCGGCGAGAACGCCCCGATCGGCACGGCCCCCGCGCCGACGGCCGGCGCGACGCCCAAGTCCGAGGCGGGCATGAAGCTGCTGGACATGCTCCGCACGGCGTCGGACAACGACGCCTCGGACGTGCACCTGGTCACCGGGCACGTGCCCATGATGCGCGTGCACCAGGTGATGGCGCCGATGGACTTCCCGGTCCTGACGCCCGAGCTGGTGCGCTCGATGGTCGAGCACATGGCCTCCAAGGAAGCGTTCGCCAAGTTCGAGCAGATCAAGGACTCGGACTTCTCGTACTCGGCGCCGGGGCTGGCCCGTTACCGCGTGAACGCGCACATGCAGCGCGGCAGCGCGGGCATCGCGATGCGCAGCATCAAGACCAAGGTGCCGCCGCTGGCGAACCTGAACCTGCCCGAGGTGATCGCACGCCTGACGTACCTGCCGCGCGGCCTGGTGCTGGTGACGG
>DASZWV010000362.1:0-2605 GCA_035546115.1 Phycisphaerales bacterium | reverse complement strand
ATGCTCGGAACGATCGTCGGCCAGCCGGGCAAGACCGGGTACCTGTTCGAACTCGCCCCGACGAAGCCGACAGAAATCGTCCAGCCGCCCGAAATCGTGGTGACTGAGCACGGAAAGAACTGGCTCGAGGCCGCGAAGGGCGAAGAATCGGCGGCGTGACCACGCTTGTGAACCATCGTGTTGTCGAGGTGTCGCCGCCGAAGGTGCGCGGCCAGGGGCTGGTGTTTGTCGGCGGCGGATCGGGGGGGCACATCTACCCCGGGCTGGCCATCGCGGAAGAGATCGCGCGGCTCGATCCGGACCACCGCGCCGCGTCGGTGCTGTTCGTCGTTTCGGACCGCGCGATCGATGCGAGGGTGATGGGCGGCACGTCGTTCTCGTTCCTGCCGTCGCCGGCGAGGCCGATGATCGCTCGGCCGAAGGGGCTGATCCGATTCGGGAGCGGCTGGCTGGCGGCCAAGCGGCAGGCGCGGGAGATTCTCACGAGGGGCGACTGGCAATCCGGCGACGGCGTCGAGATTGTTGCCATGGGCGGGTTCGTGGCCGCGCCGTTCGTGAGCGCGGGAAGGTCGCTCGGTGTGCCGGTGACGATGGTGAACCTGGATGCGGTTCCCGGGAAGGCCAACGCGTACATCGCGAGGCGTGCGGGGCGGATTTTCACGGCGTCGCGCGTTCCCGAGATGCACCGTCGGGGTCGAGAGTGGGTGGAGGTGCCGCCGATCGTGCGCGATGGGGCGAGATCGAGTCTCATGCGCGACGAGTGCCGCCGGCGGCTCGGGCTCGACCCATCGCGGCCGGTGCTCGTCGTCACGGGGGGGAGCCAGGGTCTGCGCTCGCTCAACGAGTTCGTGGCGGCCTTCGCGGGTTCCGACGCCGGCCGGGCGCTCCGAGAGGATCGATGGCAGATCCTGCATCAGACGGGTCGCGGGCTCGCGCCGGCCGCGAGCGCGGCGTACCAGAGCCGGGCGATCGACGCGACCGTCGTGGAGTTCTCCGACCAGATGGGCCTGTGGTGGGGCGCGGCGAACGCCGCGGTGTGCACGGCGGGCGCGGGCACGATCGCGGAGTTGTGGATCAATCGGGTGCCGTCGCTGCTGCTGCCGTACCCGCACCACAAGGACGAGCACCAGAGGCACAACGCCGCGCCGCTCGTGGAATGCGGCGGGGCGATCCTCGGCAAAGACCTGATCGAACCGGCCAGGAACCTCGCCCAGAATGGTCCGCACCTGCACGCGATCCTGTCGGATGCGCCCCGCCGAGTCGCCATGCGCGCGAATCTGGAGAAACTCGGCCCGGCCGATGGGGCAACCCGCATCGCCCGAGCGTTATTGGGCGGATAAACCGAGGCATTGAACCGTTGGAACGGGGCCGGCGTGGGAGCGGTGTTAGACTTGTCCTGTGAATCCGCAACCCGGACATTCGTCCAGCGCAGCCCCCTCGACCGGGCAGCGGGCGCCCCAGGCGGCGCCCATGCGGTGTGTCATCTGGCACGGGGCGACGGCGGAGCTTCCGGGCGAACTGCTCAACAGTCTGAGCAAGCGGATGCTGCGAATGACGGTGTGCACCGACGCGTACAGCGCCGTGGCCCACTGCGCTCTGATTGAGCGGACACGTCGGGCCGAAATCAAGGCGGGCTCTATCCAGCCGCTGGGAGGGGTGCTGGTGCTGGTGCAGCCGGCCCAGCTTGCGAGGCTCAGGGAGGCCATCGAGTCTCTGCACGTGCATGGCCCATCGGTTGCACTCTGGGCATACGACCGGAGCGCGAACCCGAAGCTCCGCGCCGTCGTTGATGAGGATGTGGCCTCCTGGACCGCAAGAATGCCCCTTTCCGCCCAGCCCGCAAGATCCACCGGCTTCGGCCCCGGCGTTTCGCACCCGGCGGCGGCCATTCCTGCGCGCGAGCGGCCAGCGGCGGTCGGTTTGGGAGGGCCCGCCGGTGCGAACGGCGCAGGAAAACCCCAACCTGCTGCATCCCCGCAGGTGAGCGCGAACGAATCGAATCGAGGCCGGCGAGGTGCGTCCTTGCTCACCGAGGAAGAGCTTCGCATGCTGCTCGCGCCGGACCCGCGCGAGGCCGGGCGAACGGGGCAGCGACGCAATGGGACCGGGGGCGCGTGATGTATGTGACCGAAGGACAACCGGGGTGTCGGGTGGTGCTGGTCGGGCGAACCGATCTCGACGGGTCGCTCCGGCATGATCCGGGGGTACAGCTGGCGCGGGTTCGCACCCCGCTGGATGCCGTCGGCGAGTTTGCCGCGATCTCCGATCCGGCGGATCCCCGTCCGGCGGCGGTGATCGTGGGACCCGGCGAGTTGCCATTGCCGGATGCGGGCGAGTTTGCCAGTGCGCTCAAGGCGATCGACCCGGAGGTGCGGGTGATCGGCATGGGCGATCTGAACGGCGTGACGTCGGCCTTTGACGCGACTCTGCCGGTTCGCGCGGATGCGGGCGCGCTGCGCCGGGCGCTGTACCCCGACGCCGACGATCCGAATCGACCCGCGGCGAACCTGCGCCACAACCGGGCGCCAATCGCTCGGGCGGGCGATGCGATGACGGCGCCGCTTTCGGCGGTCGTCGCGGGGAGCGATCCGGTCGCGGCCGCGCT
>DASZWV010000361.1:0-2718 GCA_035546115.1 Phycisphaerales bacterium | reverse complement strand
TGGTTCCGTAGATGAGGAACTTGCCGCTGGGGTGCCAGAAGGGGGCCCAGTTGACGTGCTCGTTGCTGGTGACCTGGTGCTCGCGCTCGATGCCGATGGGGACGCCGTCGGAGTCGAACCTCAGGTCGGCAACGAACAGCTGCAGCAGGTCGTTGCCGACGCGGTCGGAGCGGTAGCAGATGCGCGTGTTGTCCGGGGAGAAGAAGGGGCCGCCGTCGTAGCCGTCGGCGTGGACGATCTCGTGCTGCTTCGCGGTCTGGGTGTCGTAGATCCAGATGTCGGCGTCGTCCTTGCCGCGGGTGGGCTCGTCGCGGACGTGGGAGTAGAGGACGAAGCGGCCGTTCTTCGAGATCGAGCACTCGGCGTCGTAGTTCGGGCGCGAGAAGAGGGGCTGGGCGGACGTGGCGTCGGGGCCCCAGCGGGGCTGGGGGGCGTCGCGATTGGTTGCGAAGTAGATCTCGGGGATGGAGCGCGAGACGATCTCCATCTCGTGCGGGAACATCCAGACGTACTTGCGCGTGCCGACCTGGAAGCCGGGGCGCTGGGTCTCGCCGGGCCGCGTGAGCGTGGAGCCGAAGATGACGCGGTACGGTGTGATGGGGTCGAACCAGCCGCAGGTGTTGGCGGAGCCGTCGGGGCTGATCTTGATCGGGTGCTCGATGCCGGTGAGGCGCTGGCCGCTCCAGGTGAGGCGGGCGACGTACATGGAGTAGAACGGGTCGGCGTCCTTGCCCGGGGCGGGGACGGCGACGGCCTGGAAGATGACCCACCGCGGCGGGGAGTTGTGGTCGAAGTAGGCCTCGCCGGCGCGGACGAACTGGTCGCGCGAGGTCAGTTCGACGTGGTCGGTGAGGAGGGGGGCTTCGAGGAACTTCCAGTCGAGGGGCTTGGTCTGGCCCGGCGCAGGTGCGTGCGGCTCGGCGGAGGCGGGCTGGGTGGGTTGCGAGGGCGCGGAGGAGGTCGTTGGAGAGCAGGCCGCGGCGAGCAGCGCGATGGAGACGATTGCGACGAGTCTCATGGGATGGCAGGGTACGCGGGTGGGGGAAGAAGGGCATCGAGGCAACAAGGCATCGAGGTGGAGGCGGCCAAGGATGTGTTGTGGCTGAGCGGATCAACATTGTGCATGCGGGCGCGCGGTACGTCGTGATCGACAAGCCGGCGGGGCTGCTCTCCGTGCAGGGCAAGGGTGAGGAAAACAAGGACTGCGCGGCCGCGCGTGTGCGGGAGGCGTTTCCGGCGGCGAGCGGTCCCCTGGTGGTGCACCGGCTGGACATGGACACCTCCGGGCTGCTGGTGTTCGGGCTGGATGCGGATGCGCAGCGGGAGCTATCGATGCAGTTCGAGGCGCGCGACGTGGAGAAGCGGTATGTTGCGCTCGTGGATGGGCTGGTGACGGCGCAGAGCGGGGAGATCGATGCGCCCATGCGGGCGGACATCGAGAACCGGCCGATGCAGGTGATCGACCGGGAGCAGGGGCGCGCGAGCGTGACGCGGTGGCGGCTGCTTGCGCTCGAGACGGATCGGTCGCGCTTGGAGCTCGAGCCGCTGACGGGGCGGACGCACCAGCTTCGGGTGCATCTGGCGCACGCGGGGCATGCGATCCTGGGTGATGTGCTGTACGGGCCCCAGCCGCGGACGGCGGGGCTGTATCCCCGCCTGTGCCTGCACGCTTCGATGCTGGAGTTTCGGGAGCCGGGGCGTGGCGGACGGACGGTGCGGTTTGAGAGTCGGGCGGGGTTTTGAGATGAGGTGCGTGCGCGGGTGCAAGGAGCCCTGGTTTCTGCATCAGATCATCGGCTTGCCTTTGTTCACCGTTTCCTCCCACATTTTCCAGCGGCGCTCGGTTGTGGCACGGTCGTAGGGGTGGTCGCACTCGGGGCAGTTGCCGGAGTCGGCGAGGCCTTTGAGCGGGTAGTGGCAGTTGAGGCAGAGGAAGCGGCCGTGGATGCGGAGGATGCGGCGGATGCGGTAGATGTCGCTCATCCATTTGGCGACGCCGAGGAGCGCGGCCAGCGCGCCCACCAGCGGGAAGGGCCACTCGGGGAACTTGCCGGGGATGGCTCGGTGGACGATGAGGCCGAGGGCGACGAAAGCGGTTGGCAGGAGGAGGACGGGGAGTAGGTAGATGCCGGGGTGCGGGAAGCGCGGCTCGTAGAGCGTCTCACGCTTGGGTTTGTGCTCGGCGGGGGTGGACACTCGCGACGATACGCGATCGGAACACGGGCTGGAAGCCCGTGCCACGGTGCTTAGACGGCCTCGATGAGGCCGCTCTGGGGCACGTGCAGGCCCATGTGGATCAGCACGTTCGTGAGGCCCACGGCGTCGCGCTCGTTGAAGGCGTGGGTGTCGAAGCTGTCGAGGTCGAGGACGCCCCAGCAGAGGTCGTCGTAGGCGTCCATGCAGGGGACGACGATCTCGGAGCGGTCGCGCGGGTCGCAGGCGATGTAGCCGGCGCGGAGGTTGTTCACATCCGAGACGATGAGGGGCTTGCGGTTGAGGAAGGCCTGGCCGCAGGCGCCGTGCATGGCGATGGGCGAGCAGGCGGGCTTGTCGCGTCGCGGGCCGAGCACGAGCTCATCGACGCCCATGGACTTGACGTAGAACCCGACCCAGGAGACGCCCTTGTCCGAGAGTTCATCCCAGAGGGCATCCACGACGGCCTGCATGCGGGCGGTGCGATCGGTCGTGATGCGCGGCGTGCCGAGCCGCATGATGACG
>DASZWV010000360.1:0-10198 GCA_035546115.1 Phycisphaerales bacterium | reverse complement strand
TCTTCCGACGCTTCTTGACCGGGATCAATGGCTCGATCGACGCCCACAGTTCATCGTCCAACAGCGGCTTGGCCATGCGCGTGCCTCCTTGCACACTCCGGCCATCCGCAAGGACCATGCCATTCTGTTAGAGACTCTAAGGCTTGCGATCGTCGAATCCGCGAGGGCGTTGAGGGCCGGGGTCGAGTCCTCAAGCGAGCTGAGAGCAGCAGGAAGGTCGTGGGTGTAAATGTTGATAAGTCTCCGCGAGAGAGCGGCGAAACGCTCGGCGCGGTGCTGGGCGTTTTCAGCGTTTACTCGCTGGAGTTCCGCGTTGGTCTTCTCCGCAACCGCGAGTTTCTCGGCTTCATAGGTTCTCTTCCATCCGATCGCTGCAATAACTCCTCCGCCTAGCACAGCCAGCAGCACCAGACCGGCCGCGAGCACGCCCGCGCGATTCCGCTTCACGAACTTGCCGGCGCGGTAGATCACCGAATCGGGCGCGGCCTGGACGGGGTCGCCCTCGAGGTGGCGCTGGATGTCGGCCGCGAGCGCCTCGGCCGAGGGGTAGCGGCGCTGCGGCGACTTGCGCATCGCCATGAGCACGATGTTGTCGACATCGCCCGCGAGCTTGCGCTTGAGGCGCGTGACGGCGCCCTCGCGCGGCTTGGCGAAGGCCTCGGCGGTGACGGTCCTGGTCTGGCCGTCGGTCTCGAGGGTGACCTCCTGCGTGACGACGGTCGAGGGGCGCTCGGGCTCCTGGTTGAGGATCGCATCCTCGATCGCGCTCTGGATGCGGCTCTTGAGGCGGTAGGGGCGGCGGCCGGTGAGCAGCTCGTACATGAGCACGCCGAGGGCGTAGACGTCGCTCGCGGTGCTGACGGGCTTGCCCTGGATCTGCTCCGGGCTCGCGTACTCGGGCGTCATCGGGCCGCGGTCCCAACTGGTGGCGAGCGTGACGGCGGCCATCGCGGGGTTGAGGAGCTTGGCGATGCCGAAGTCCATGAGCTTGGGCTCGTTGTTGACGTCGACGAGGACGTTGCCCGGCTTGATGTCGCGGTGGACGACGAGGTTCTGGTGGGCGTGGTGGACGGCGGCGCAGACCTTCCGGAACAGCTCGAGGCGCTGCTCGGTGGTGAGCTGCATGCGGTCGCAGTACTCGTCGATGGGCTCGCCCTCGACGTACTCCATGACGAAGTACGGGCGGCCGTCGGGCTCGGGGAGCTGGCCGGCGTCGAGCAGGCGGGCGATGTTGGGATGGTTCAGCGCCCCGAGAACCTGGCGCTCCAGGTCGAAGCGCTTGAGGACTTCCTTGCCGTCGGAGGCGGAATCGATGCCGCGGCGGATGATCTTGATGGCGACGCGCTTGTGGAACTGGTCGTCGTCGCGCACGCCGAGGAGGACGACGCCCATGCCGCCCTTGCCGAGCTTGCGGATGATCTTGTAGTGGCCGATCTGCTTGGGGTGGGTCTCGAAGTCGCCGTCCGGGCCGCTCGCGATGGCGCCGAGCACGCTGGAGCTTGCCCCGCCGTGGTTGGCCGCGGTGGGCGCGGTCTCGGGCGTCGGGGCGCGGCGATCGGCGGGGTTTCCTAGGTCGTTGGCCATCGGAGAACCGGGGAGGGGGCGCGGGTCGCAGTCTACCACAAGGGAGGCGAGATCCGATCCCTCCGACCCCTGGGCGTGGTGAGGTGTTCGTATTTCGATTGGATTGGTCGTGTTCGGCCCTGAGCGCGGGGCTCATCCGCGGCTCAGAACAGAGTAACCCAAACATGATGTAGAAGGATGCAGGGGTACGCTCCGGCGGGGCAAGCGGTGGTGTGGTTGCGGCGTTTGCGGATGAACATCGCGGACCATGGGGGAAAGGAATCGTCCGATCCGGCTTTGGCCGAGGAAGTGAACCATGAACACCTGGATGCATCGAACGAAGCAGCATCGATCGCTGGCGGCCGCGGCGGCGCTTGGCGTGTTGGCCATGGCGGGCGCGGGATGTGAGAACGCCGGGCAGGGGGCCCTCTCGGGGGCGGGACTGGGTGCCGGGGGCGGGGCGATCATCGGAAGCCTCTTCGGGCACGCCGGGACGGGCGCGGCCGTCGGCGCGGTGGCCGGTGGATTGACGGGCGCGGTGGTCGGCGACCAGAACCGCCGACAGAACGAGTCGCGGTACTACTCGGCGCCGCCGCCGCCGCCGCCGCCGCAGTCAAGCGCTCCGCCGGCGCCGCAGTCTGAGGCGGTGGTGCAGGAGCCCCCGCCGCCACCGGCGCCGCCGCAGCAGGTGGTGATCGTGCAGCCGGCGCCGAGCTACGTCTGGATCCCGGGGCAGTATGAGTACGTGGGAGGAGGCTGGGTGTGGGTGAGCGGGCGCTGGGAGCCGCCGCACCCCGGGCACTATTGGGTGCCGGGCGGGTGGGAGCACCACGCGCATGGGCGGTATTGGGTGAGGGGGCATTGGCACTGAGTCGCTGAGCGTTGCGGGCGAAGACGAAGCGCGACGGGCGGCGAGACTGCCCGTCTTTCTTTGCGCGGGGAACGTCCGGACGCACGATCACCGCGAACGACGAAGTGGCGGCTCTCACTGCTCGCGTGATTGGAGGCGAAGGAACTTCGATTGATAGGGCGTGAACGCTTCGGGATCCTCGCGCGCCGGGGTTGCGAGCGGCTGCTGGATCGCGTTGACCTCGGTGACGGCGACCGGCCTGCCGTTGATCTGCCACTTGGAGACGTCGATGCGGGTGGGCTCGCCCTCGATCTCGCGGAGGTGGAGGATGATGCCGGGGCCATTGGTTGCGGGGCGGGCGGCGACGAGCATCACGTTCGCGGCGTCGATGGTGAGGAACGAGCGCGGCTCGGGGGCGGGCTGGTCCTTGGCGGTGGAGGAAGGGCTCGCGGGGCAGAGGCGCGCGAGCAGCGGGATGCGCTGCGACCAGCCGAAGCGGGCAGCGCTGGTGCGCGAGGCGTCGTGGGGGCAGGCGAGGGCGTAGGTGAAGCGGAACTCGCCCTCCTGCGCGGCGCAGAAGTTGGTCGTCCAGTAGTTGTTCATGACCCACGAGAAGACCTGCGGGCGGTCGAACTTCTTGCGGCGCTGGAACTTGCCGAGGTTGATGCCGCCGATCTGCACGAGCGGGATCTCGTTGGTGGAGATCACGAGCTGCTCGCCGGCGCGCGTGCCGGTGGGCCACTGCACGGCGGTGAAGGTCTGCGCGGTCTGCCAGTCGCTGGCCGCGCCGGGGAGGATGTCGGTGGCGGGGTTGACGGTCGCGCCGATGGTCTCGTAGATGACGCGTGCGTCGCCGCCCTCGGCGGCGCTGCCGGGGCAGGGGAAGGCGACGTAGATCGCCTCGGGGTCGTAGACCCGGCGCTTCTGGAGCGTGTAGTGCAGCTCGATGCGCTTGTCGTCGTGGAAGAGGCGGATCTCGGAGCGGACGCCGCCGGGCGATTGGCAGCCGGGAATCTCGGCGCGGATGGAGAGGGCATCCCAGATCGGGCCGGGCGTGACGCCCTCGATGACCGGATCGGTCATCTTGGTGCGAGAGAAGCTGTCGAGCATGAAGCCCTCGAGCTGCTCGCGGTTGCCGAGGGATTCGTGGATGACCTGGCCGAGCTGGTACTCGGATTTCTGGTCGACGAGCTCCTTGCCGGTCTCCTTGTCGATGAGGCTGGCGATCGCGCCGGTCCTGGGGTCGACGGTGATGCTGAACCAGGCGTTTTCGAGGCGGTTGGAATCGTGCGAGGCGGGCGCGGCGGGGGCTTCCGGCTCTGCGCTCGCGGGCAGGATGCGGAACTGGCGCCAGCCGAAGGCGGGGATGTCCTTCACCCAGACGGCCCAGATGCCGCCGTCCATGCGGCTGGTCACGGGGCGCACGGGGAGGGCCTCGCCCTTGTCGTCGACGATGCGCCAGTGGCCGTCGGAGGAGAGCAGCTCGTGGTCGGCGTTGAACTCGACGAGGCCCGAGCGCGGGAAGCCGAGGGTGTTCGCGACGATGAGCGTGGGGACGTCGGCGGGCGGGATGAGGGGTCGGAGGCGGCCGAGCGCGGCCTCGCCGAGGCTCGCTTCGTTCTTGGCCGCGGTCCATGCGTAGGCCGCCTTGGCGTCCCACTGCACCTGCGACTGTTCGGCGAGGGGCTGGCGGATGGATTCGGAATCGCCGAGGGTGTGCTCGGCCCAGAAGTTCAGGTCGTCGTGGATGCCGGCGCTCATGCGCTGGAGCGTGGGGGTGGTGGGCTGGCCCGCGAGGGTCTGCATCGCGAGGAGGCTCTCGTCGGCGATGAGCCTGCCCTCGGTGGTGCGGGCGGCGGCCGATTCGCGCGCGGCGGAGCCGAAGCCGTCGGTCCACCAGTCGGTCCAGGCGAGCGGGAGCGAGGGGATCTCCTTTGCCTGGTGTTCGGCGACCCACTGGGGGAACTCGCGGGCGAGGGCGCAGCGGAGATGGGGCCAGGCGTACTTCTTGTTCCAGTCGCGCACGAGCTGGCTCGCGGCGGAGGATGGGGGCGAGTTGTCGATGTGGTAGCCGGAGTGCTGCACGGCGATGTGGTCGAAGGGATAGCGGGACTTCTCGAGGCGCGTGAGGTAGCGGAGGAGCTCATCCTCGACGCGCTCGACGCGCCCGGTGTGCACCTCCCAGAAGTTGCCGGTGTGGTAGTGGTCGGCGCGGAAGGCGAGGGTGCGTGGGGCCTGGTCGCCGCCTCCGGCGGACCATCCACCGGGGGACTGCCACCAGAAGGCCGTGGGCATGGAGAACGGGACGAGGGCGCGGTGGCCGTGCTGGCCCATGACGAGGTACTTGATGCCGAGCCTGGGGAACTCGTCGGCGAGGGACCAGGCGATGCCGTTCACATCGTCCTGCATGGCGGTGGTGACGGGGAGGCCGGCGGCGCGGAGCTCGGCGATGGGCTCGAGGAACGAGGCGTAGCCGGGCTCGTCCATGAGCTCGGACATGTTGAGGAACATCGCGGTGGCCTCGATGCGGCCCTCCACGGCGCGGGCGCGGAGGCGCTCGACCTGCGAGGGCGGGCGCGTGCGGATGAACTCGCGGACGGCCCAGGAGCCCTCGCACGTCCAGCGGAACTTCGCGTCGTCGGGCTCGGAGTCGGTCTTGTCGCACAGGTCGAGGGCGGTGTCGATGTAGCGGATGTGCTCGGCGAGGATCTCGGTCTGCGGTCGCGAGTAGCCCACGTCGGTGTGGGCGTGCTGCACGAGGTCGATGAACCAGTGGCGGACGGGGGCGATGGAGCCGGTGAGGGTGTGGAGCGGGCGGCCCTTCTTGTCGGGCGAATCGGAGACGACCTCGATGGTCAGGTCCCTGGGCGCATCAACCTCGGGGAGGCGCAGCTCGAAGCGGTTGATGCCGAAGTCGAGGGTGTGCTTCTCCTCGGGGCCGAAGGAGGGCCTGAGGGTCACGCCCTGCTTCTCGCCGAGGTGGACGATGGAGATGTGGATGGGGCGCTCGTCGGGGCCGCCGCCGGCATTGTGCACCAGCGCGGGCGGGATGTTGAGCGTGGCCCGCTCGGCGACGGGGGCCATGTAGGTGATGTACCAGGCGCGGCTGGCGGCGGTCTCGCCGGAGACGGCGATGTGCAGGGGCTCGCCGGGGGTGAGCGCGGCGCGCGGCACGCGCAGCATCGCGTAGCCCATGAGATCGCCGAAGCGGTCGACCATCGTGGCGCGGAAGCGGAGCGAGGAGTTGTGGGCGCCGGGGATCGTCCAGTCGCGGGTGTCGGCGCCGGCCGGGTTGCGGAACTCGAGCCACTTCTCGCCGTTGATGCGCATCTCGAAGCGGTGCCCGGCGGGGTTGACCTGCAGGGCGAAGAGCCAGACGAACGAGACGGAATCGCCGGCCCCGGGGGTGGGCGCGGGCGCGGTGTCCCACTCGATCGGGCGATCGGCGTCGATGCAGCGGACCAGCAGCCCCCTGGTGACGTCGACGTCGGGCGAGTGGTACTCGAAGACCTCGCCGGCGCGGCGATACGCGAATCCGGCGATGGATTCGTCGGCGCGGGCCCGGACGCCCAGCTGGACGGCGATCAGGGCGAGGAGGAGCGCGGTCGGCCGATTGCGATGTCGGTGCATGGCACCGATGGTACCGGATGCTCCGGCGGGTGCGGGCTCAAGAGGCCTTTATGTCGGGCGCGGCCGGGCCGAAAACGGCGGCCAGGGCCCGCGTGCGATAGTCGAAGATGCGGCGAACGTCGCGAGAGACCATCAGCGGGTGCGAGAGCCAGGCGAGCGGGGCGCGGTACTCGACGTCGTCGATCACGCGGGTTCCGCCGGGCGCGGCCTCGAAGCGGTGCTCGTGATGCCACCAGCGGTACGGGCCCTTGAGCTGGACATCGACGAAGCGGTGGGGGGGCTCCCACACGATGATCTCGGTGCGCCAGCGGATGGGGATGGCACGGATGCGGATCTGGTAGTCGATGAGCGTGCCGACGCCCATGCGGATGGGCGCGGGGGTGAGGATGCGGAAGCCGACCCACGGGGGCGTGAGGCGGTCGAGGTTGTGGGCGTTGGAGAAAAAGGCGAAGGTCTCGTCGAGGGGGCGAGGGACGAGGGTCTCGCTGTGAACGCGGGCGAAGTGCGCGGGGCGGGATGGGCGCGGAGGAGGGGCGGTCGGTCGGGCGATTTCGGAGGCGGGTGTACTCACGGGGCGATCATTCGCCGCGCTCGGCGCGCTGGGCGGTCGTGCCGTTCTCGGAGGCCCAACTTCCGGGGTCGCGCTTGTGCATGGTGGCGGTGGGCTTAGTTGACGCCCGCCCATGACGTGAACTTGAACGCGTGCCAGGTCATCCGGGCGGGATCGAAGCGTGTGAAGGAACCGGCGTGGTCGTCCAGGAAGAGCAGGTTGGTGGGGTGGGGCGCGTTCGTGGCGGTGGTGCTCCCGTGCGCGTGCGTCTCGCCGGAGAAGAACACCGCCGGCTGGGTGGCGTCGTCCTGATCGCAGTCCGGGCCGTTGGCGACGGTTCCGTACGGGGCCGCGTAGAGGCCGGGGTTGTTGCAGCCGCCGGCGAGAATGAACGCGGATGAGAACTGCACCTGCGCCATGTTCAGGCAGGTGTAGGTCGTGCCGGTGCGGATGTAGGTGTACCGCTCCTGCAGGAAATAGCAGAACGGCGCGAGGTCGCGCGGCCGGCCGGGGTCCTGGTAGACCTCCTTGCTGTCGATGTGCGACATGAGCAGTTCCATCCAGCCCGGGCCCGGCGAATCGCCGCCGGTTCCATCGCCGGTCGGGCCGCCGTCCCAGAGTTGCCAGCCGGACCAGTGGGGGAAGTTGCCCCGGTCGTCGTCGGCGTACATCGTGAGGCCCTGGCCGATGGAGCGCACGTTCGCCAGGCAGCGGGTCGTGCGGGCCGCATCCCGGGCTCCGGCCAGCGCCGGCAGCAGAATCCCGATGAGCACCGCGATGATCGTGATGACCACGAGCAGCTCGATCAGCGTGAAGGCGCCGATCGCCGGACGAGGGCCCGGGCTTGCGTGTGCATCGCGGGGCATCCCGTGAGCATACCACACTCGCCGGCCGCGGCCGGTTACCATGTGTGAGTTCTCCGAGGAGCGCCCATGCGAACTTTCCTGTTCGGGACGGCCTTCGTGGCGGTGCTGGCCTGCTCGTCGATGGGGGCGCCGGGGGAGGGGCTCACGATCGTGCGCGATGGCGTCTCGGACTGCGTGATCGTGGTCCCGAGAAACGCCCCCGCGCCGGTCGCCCGCGGGGCGAGTGAGATCCAGCACGCGATCAAGGACATGAGCGGGGCCACGCTGGCGATCGTCGAGGAGCCCGCGGCCGTTCCCCCGCACGCGATCCTGCTCGGCCCGGGGCCGTTTCTGCCGCCGTCCGCCGTGCTCGACCGGGCGAAACTGGGGGACGATGGCTTCATCCTCCGCACGGAGGACGGCCGCGTGGTCATCGCCGGCCCGGGGCCCCGCGGCACCATGTACGGGTGTTCGGCGTTCCTCGAGTCGCTCGGGATGCGCTGGCTGAGTCCGAGGGTGACGATCACGCCGCACCAGGCCACCATCACCGTGCCGGCGATGGACCGCACGGAGATCCCGGCCTTCGAGTACCGCGAGCCCTACTTCACCGAGGCGCTCGACGCCGACTGGGCGGCCCGCAACCGGATCAACGGGAACTTCGAGCATCTGGACGCCTCGACGGGCGGCCGGATCGCGTACTCCATCTTCGTGCACTCGATGGATGAGCTGGTGCCGCAGGCCCTGCACAAGGACCATCCGGAGTATTTCCCGCTCATCAACGGCAAGCGCGAGAGCGGGTACGTGCAGCGCTGCCTGACCAACCCGGACGTGCTGCGGCTCGCGGTCGAGGGCGTCAAGGCGTCGTTCCGGGCGCACCCGGAGGCACGCATCTGCTCGGTGTCGCAGAACGACTGCGCCCGCTGGTGCGAGTGTCCGCGGTGCCGGGCCATGACGGAGAAGTACGGAGCGCACTCGGGCCTGTATCTCTGGTTCGCCAACCGCGTGGGCGAGGAGATCGAGAAGGAGTTCCCCGACCGGCTCATCGACACGCTGGCCTACCAGTTCACCGAGCCGCCCCCGACGGGCATCACGCCGCGCCGGAACGTGCGCGTGCGGCTGTGCCCGATCGACATCTGCGTCTCGCACCCGGCGGCGGGGGACGACTTTCCCGCCAGCCGCGCGTTCATGGACCATCTCGCGGCGTGGGGCCGCATCACCGACAAGCTGTACATCTGGCACTACAACACCGACTTTGCGCACTACCTCATGCCCTTTCCCGATTTCGCCGCCTTCATCGCCGACACGCGCCTGTACCACGCGAGCGGCGTGCGCGGCATCTTCTTCGAGGGCGACTACGCGCCCGGCGGCGGAGGGTCCGACGCCGAGCTGCGCTCGTACGTGATGGCCAAGCTGCTCTGGAATCCGGACGTCGATACCGACGCCCTGATCGACGAGTGGTTCCGCGGCGTGTACGGCCCCGCCGCGGCGCCGATGCGCGAGTGGTTCGACCTCGTGCAGGATCGTGCCCGGCCCGCGGAGGCCCACCTGCGCATCTACGACCCGCCGAGCCCGAAGCTCTTTCCGGCGGAGATGCTCGCCAGGGGCGATGCGCTCTTCGATCGCGCCGAAGCGCTGGCCGCCACCGACGTGCAGCGGGACTCCATCGCCAGGGCGCGGCTGGCGCTCCGCTACGTGCACATCGCGCAGGGACAGGCCTCCGACGCGGCTCTCAAATCCTTTCTCGCGGATGTGCGGAGGTTCGGAATCACCCAGATCAGCGAGGGCCAGTCCGTGGAAGCGTGGGAGCAGCGTCGGGCCGCCAGGGGCGGGAAATAGCCCACCCCGGCCGCGCTACTTGCCCGCCTCCTCGACATTGAACGAGGACCGCATGAGCACGACGACGTACGGGTTCCACGTCGAGAGAACGTAGTAGATCGTCAGCGTCCCGTTCTCGACCTTGGTGAAACGCTCGACGACGTACGGCGCGTAGGCCCCGCCCGAGGTGGCCGCGGCGTCCTTGTTCTTGCCGATCACCGGGCCCTCCAGCCCGTCGCTCGCCCCGGCCCGATGGATGAACGCGTGGCCGTCGTCGCGTCGGATATCGAAGATGATCTGCGGCTCGCTCCAGGGCCCCCAGGGGTTCGCGGCGTGGCGGAAGATGATGCCGCGGGGCTCGCGGCTGTCGTAGGTCATCAGCCACTGGCGCAGGGCCGGCGCCCAGGTGACGGAGAGATCGCCGATGGTGGGATGGTCGAACAGCGCGCGGGCGTCGGATTCCTTGGCGCTCCAGGTCGGTCGACCGGTGGCGTCCAGCCCGGCGAAGTACCGCGTGCCCCGGCCGCTCTCGAAATCGGCGATGGGCACGACCGACAGATACGGATCGCTCTTGCGATACACGCCCGCGCTCCACACGAGCACGCACGGCGAATCGGCGCCGTCGGGCAGCCCCTCCTGGGGCTTGGTGCGCTCGGGAGACTGCGCGTGCATCGACATCTTGATGACCCGGCCGTCGGGCAGGCGGGAGAGCTCGCGCAGCACGGTGAAGGTCTTCCTTGCCTCGTCGTACACGGTGAGAATCGAAACGTCCGACGGCTTCTCGCGCGAGTGGTTGGTCTTCACGACGACGTACATCCTGCCGCCGAGGCTGATCCCCGAGACCGGCACGTTGAAGCCGCCCATGTCCACGTTCGGCGGCTCGACCTTCAGGTATTGGCCGCGGTTGTCGAGCAGGAAGTCCAGGTGCAGACCCGCGGGGAGTTC
>DASZWV010000359.1:0-12162 GCA_035546115.1 Phycisphaerales bacterium | reverse complement strand
TTGCCGACGACGACGGTCGGTCGCGCGACGGGCTTGGAGACGACGGTGAGGACGGTCTTGCGGTCGATCTCCTTGGAGATGACGGCGGTGGCGAGGAAGGCCGCGAGGAGCGTGGTGCAGACGAAGACGGTGGCGAGCGAGATGTCGAGAGCGACCTTGTTGTCGGCGGAGACCTCGGCGGAGGAGGAGTAGTCCATGCTGAAGGCGGCGGTCCAGTAGGTGAACAGGACCGCGAGGCCGCAGATCGAGGTGAGGATGAAGTAGATGGGCTGTCGCACGCACTCGAGGAAGGTGTTGCGGGCGATGGTGAGGGCTTGGGAGAACATGGGGGGTTTGGCGAGGCGAGAGCGGGCGGTTGCGGACACGGACGGGTGTTGCAAGTCCTTGTGCTACATGGATTTATCCGCGAACGCGAACGAGAGAGGAGGATCCCCGAGCGCAACGATTGCCGACCGGCGCGTATGAAAACAAAGTCGTTGGCGGGGGACGAACATAGCGGAAACCGAGTCGTACATCAACGTACCGGGTTGGTCCCGGGTTCGCGCGTTCGAGAGATCGTGCGGGCCGGGTCGCCGGTCGGTCCGTGGTCTTCTGCCGCGGATGGGTGCTTGTGTGGAACCGAGACAGGGAAAGAGGAGGAGGCCTCCGCGTGGGCGGGGGAATCCGGAGGAGGGATGTTGAACGCTCGCCGGGCGAGCGCGGGCCGGCTGTCCGGGTGTTGGGGGACAAGATCGGGTACCCTCTAGCCCCCATCGCGGCGTGGATGGCGGGTTTGGTCGCGGGGGAGTGGTTCGCGGGTGGGGCCAGGAGCAGGGCACGGCATGAAGGCGGACTACCAGTCATACAAGCGTGCGACGAGCGTGAGCCTTCTGGGGCTCGTGTTGCAACTGGCGATGGGGCTGACGCTGCTGGTGTACTCGTTCGTGGCCCGCTCGGCGCCGACGGGACCTGGCGGGACGGGGTCGGTGGTGATCGGGGATCTGTCGGCGCGAACGGGGGCCTTGTACATCCTGCTGGGGTCGGTGGTGTGGCTGCTGCTGGCGATCGTGTTCGACCAGCACCGGCGCGAGCGGATCGAGCAGATGGAGATCGAGGCGCTCAACGCCTCGGGGGCGCGGGACTCATCGGCGTTCAGCGAGGTTCGGTCGGGCGCGGACGAGTTCCGAGTGGCCCACAGGCGGCTGGTGTGGCTGCACAAGTTCGCGGTTCCGGTGGTGAGCCTGCTCTACGGCGGCGCGCTGATCGGGCTGGGGTTCTGGACGTACTACGAGGGCAAGGCCGTTCTGAAGCCCGGCGTGTTCCAGTCGAGCGGGATGTTCGGGGTGGTGATCTCGATCGCGCTCGGCGTGGCGTTCGTCGGGTTCGTGTTCGCGCGGTACGTGGCGGGCATGGCCAAGCAGCCGGTGTGGTCGCACCTGAGGGCGGGGGCGGGCGTTGCCGTTGGCGCGGCCATCTTCGGCCTGCTGACGATGGCCGCGCAGTTCATCGACAAGTGGGGCCCTCCCGAGCCGGTGATGTGGCTGCACGTGGTGTGGCCGTGCGTGATGATCTTCCTCGGGGTTGAGGTGATCCTGAGTTTCCTGCTGGGCATGTACAGCCCGCGGAAGCCGGGGGAGTTTCCGAGGGCGCCGCTGGACTCGAAGGTGCTGAGCTTCGCGGCGGCGCCGGACCGGATCGCGGCGAGCATCGGGGAGGCGCTGAACTACCAGTTCGGGTTCGACGTGACGGGGAACTGGTTCTACCAGTTGCTGACGCGCTCGGTGACGGCGCTGGTGCTCGCGGGGGTGCTGGTGGTGTGGCTGCTGTCGTGCATCGCGGTGGTGCAGCCCAACGAGCAGGGGATCGACGTTCGGATGGGGAAGATCCTGCGGGGGCCGCTCGGGCCGGGGCCGTACGTGAAGCTGCCGTGGCCTTTCGAGAAGGTCGAGACGTACCAGACGTCGCTGGTTCGGCGGTTGGATCTGGGGGTTCTGGAGCCGAACCTGAAGGGGAAGAAATCGATCCTGTGGACCAACGACCACGGGGTGGATGAGAAGTACTTCCTGGTGCGGCCGGGTGCGGGCGAGGAGGGCGAGAGCCTGGGGGGGCGCGACCTTGCGCTGGTGAGCCTGGAGCTGCCGCTGTACTACGTGGTGGAGGACTACGCGAGGTTCTACGCGCTGGGGACGCCCGAGCAGGCGGAGTCGCAGCTGCAGGCGATCGCGCGGCGGCAGGCCGTGGAGCTGGTGGCGTCGATGCGGATCGACGATGTGATCGGCGCGGGGCGTGCCGCGCTGTCGGCGACGCTGAAGAAGCGCGTGGAGGCGGAGTTCGCGAAGCTGGGGCCGACGGATGCGGGCGGCAAGCCGGAGGGTGCGGGGGTGCGGGTGGTGTTCGTCGGGGTGGAGGGGGCGCACCCGCCGCGGGACACCTCGGCGGCGTTCGAGGACGTGGTGAAGGCGAAGCAGATCCAGCGCGGCGCGCTGGAGACGGCGGAGAAGGAAGCGAACTCGGCGGTGATCGAGGTGGCGGGGAGCCTGGAGAAGGCGCACGGAATCTCGGTGGCGATCGACGAGCTCAACGGGCTGATCGACGCGAAGGCCGACGCGGCGAAGATCAACGAGAAGCGGACGGAGATCGAGGAGTTGCTGGTGAGGGCGGGGGGGACGGCGGCCTCGACGATCCAGGAGGCGCGTGCGGCGCGGTGGGAACGGCACATGTCGGCGCGTGCGGCGGCTGATGCGTTCGTGGGCCAGATGGCGGGGTTCCAGTCGGCGCCGGAGGTGTACGTGTCGCGGCTGTACTTCGACACGCTCAAGGCGGCGCTGAAGAACACGCGAGTGTACATCGTGAGCGACGATCAGCCGACGCACGTGAACATGAATCTCGAGGATCTGAACACGGGCGGCAACCTGTTCGTGGCGCCCAAGAAGGAAGAGTGAGCCGGAAGAGCGGGAGCGATGGGGCTGGTGCTGGGATCGGATCGGGGAACTTCGGAGGCCGGAACGTGCAACGGATTCTGATCATCGTGCTGGTGCTTGCGGTGGTGCTCGGGTTCATGGTGACGTACGTCGTGCGCTTCAACGAGGCGGCGGTGCTCACCACGTTCGGGCGGGCCGACGAGTCGAGCGTGCTCTACGGCGAGAAGGATGCGGGCGCGCACTTCAAGCTGCCGTATCCGTTCCAGAAGGTGACGACGTACGACACGCGGCTGCGCTTCATCGAGTCGGACAAGGAGACGCAGGCGACGGCGGGGAGCGGGCAGGTGCTGCTGACGAGCTTCCTGACGTGGCGCGTGAAGGACCCGCTGAAGTTCTACAAGGCGTTCGGGGGCTCGGGCGACACGAGCGCGGCCGACCACTACGCGAAGGCGGAGAGGATCCTGAAGGCGAAGCTGCGCACGGCGGGGGCGAAGGTCTCGCAGTATCGGCTCGACGAGCTGCTGACGTCGGACCCGAAGGCGTCGAAGCTCGATGCGCTGGAATCGCAGATGCTCGCGTCGCTTCAGGCCTCGGGGGAGGGCGATTCGTCTCTGTCGGCGTACGGGATCGAGGCGCAGCGGGTGGGCGTGTCGGGGCTGGACCTGCCGCCGGCGACGACGACGCAGGTGTTCAACGCGATGAAGGCGGCGCGCGACAAGATCGCGAACTCGACGCGCGTGAAGGGCACGAGCGAGGCGAGCCGCATCAGGTCGGAGGCGGAGACGGACGCGAAGAAGATCCAGGCGTTCGCGGACCAGCTCGCGGCGAACATCCGGAGCGAGGGGGACAAGGAGGCGGTGCAGTTCCTGTCGCAGATGAAGCAGGACCCGCAGCTGGCGGTGTTCATCCAGAACATGGACTTCATGCGGTCGCTCTCGACGACGAGGACGACGCTCGTTCTGCCGACGCGGTTCCCGGGCTTCGAGATGTTCCAGCCGGACGCGTCGAAGAAGTTCGGGGGCGGGCGGCCGCCGACGCCGAAGATGCCGGACTTCATGGGCGCCAAGCTCGGCGAGGGGACGCCCGATGCGCCGGCGCAGAAGACCGACGACGGAGCGAAGGTCGCGGGAGGGTCGCGATGAGCCAGATGAACGCGGCGAACGCGGAGACGAAGCGGGCGCGGCGTGCCGCGTCGGTGACGCTGCGCCAGGGGGGCGATGCGGGGCACACGCACTCGGTCGGCGACCTGATGGACCCGGCGAACAAGTCGCTGGCGGAGGCGCTGCGGATCGCGTACCGGCTGCTGATGGTGTCGATCTTCGTGATGCTCGTTCTGTTCGCCGTGTCGGGGTTCCAGCAGATCGGGGCCTCGGAGGTGGGGGTGCGTCTGACGCTGGGGAAGATCGTGGCCCGCGACCTGAAGCAGGGGCTGACGTTCAGCTGGCCGCAGCCGTTCGGGGACGTGCTGAAGGTGCCGACGACGGACCAGACGCTGGACGTGAAGAACGCGTTCTTCCCGAATCTGACGTCGGCGGAGGAGAAGACGCTGGCGGAGAAGCACGACAGCGGGCTGGAGGGCGGTCGCGACACGCTGGACCCGGACACGGACGGCGCCGTGCTGACGGCGGACGGATCGATCGTGCACACGCGCTGGCAGGTGACGTACCGGCGGGTCTCGGATGCCCGCAGCCTGGAGCGGATCTCGGGGGAGGCGGAGGAGCGGAACATCGTGATGGCGGCGGTTCGGCGCGGGGTGATCCACGCGGCGGCGACGATGACGGCCGACGAGGTGCTCTACGACCAGCCGAGCAAGGATCGGGAGGCGACGTTCGAGCCGATCGCGGCGGTGGCCAAGCGCGAGGCGCAGAAGCTGCTGAGCGAGATGGACGTGGGGCTGGAGATCAAGCAGTTCACGCGGACCGAGAAGATGCCGCCGCGGTTCCTGATCAAGGACTTCAGCGCGGTGCAGACGGCGCAGGCCGAGGCGGAGAAGGAGCGGACCAGCGCGGAGCAGGAGGCGAGAGAGAAGCTCTCGAACGCGGCGGGGGAGGCGGCGCCGATCATCCTCGCGCAGATCGACCGGTACGGGAACGAGCTGACGACGGGCAAGCACGACGAGGCGGAGGCGACGCTGAAGGCCATCGACGACCTGATGCAGCGCCGGCCCGTGACGATCGACGGCAAGGAAGTTCGGCCGAACGTGTCGGGGAGGGTGAGCACGACGCTGGCCGAGGCGCTGCAGTACAAGACGTCGGTGGTGTCCAAGGCGCGGAGCGACGCGGAGAGCTTCAACGCGAAGCTGGGCGCGTTCAGGGCCAACCCGCAGGTATTCCTGTCGGGCGAGTGGACGGACGCGTACAAGACGTTCTCGTCGCGCGAGTCGGTGCAGTTCATGCTGCTGCCGCCGGGGCTGGAGCGGCTGGTGCTGATGATCAATCGCGACCCGGACATCGACAAGAAGATCAAGATGGAGGAGGCGGCGAAGATCGCCGAGCAGGCGCAGAAGGATCGCGAGAAGAAGCGGGCGGAGGAGCTTTTCCAGAAGACGCTGCAGGGCACGTCGACCGAGGGCATGAACAACTAGCGGCGCCGAGGGCGGGCGCCGGGCGAGCGAGCGAGGATTGCATGACGCAGGCAGCGGGCGTGATGACGGATGTTCGAGGCGAGGGGGCGGCCGCGCGGGACCGCGTGGTGGAGGTCGAGCACCTGAGCAAGGTGTTCAAGGACTTCTGGATGCGGTCGCGCGTGAAGGCGGTGGACGACATCACGTTCCACGTGCGGAAGGGGGAGATCTTCGGACTGCTGGGGCCCAACGGGTCTGGCAAGAGCACGACGATCAAGGTCCTGCTGGGACTGCTGCACAAGTCGATGGGGCGGTGCGCGGTGTTCGGGAAGCTGCCGACGGACGTGAGCGTCAAGAAGCGGATCGGGTATCTGCCCGAGGAGAGCTACCTCTACCAGTTCCTGAACGCGCGGGAGACGCTGGACTATTACGCGAAGCTGTTCGAGCTGGACCACGCCGTGCGGGAGCGGCGCATCGACGAGCTGCTGGAGATGGTGGGGCTGACGGCGGTGCAGTTCCGGCCGGTGCGGGAGTATTCCAAGGGCATGCAGCGGCGGATCGGGATCGCGCAGGCGCTGATCAACGATCCGGAGCTGCTGATCCTCGACGAGCCGACGACGGGGCTGGACCCGATCGGCACGCGCCAGATCAAGGACCTGATCCTGGACCTGGGGCGGCGCGGCAAGACGGTGATCCTGTCGTCGCACCTGCTGGGCGACGTCGAGGACTGCGTGGACCGGATGGTGATCCTGTACGGAGGGAAGATCCGCGCCGAGGGCACGTGCGACGATCTGCTCGAGGCGCACGACAAGACGACCATCGAGTCGGACTCGCTGGATGAGGACACGATCAGCGAGATCGACAAGCTCATCCGCACGCGGAGCGGGGGAACCAAGGCGGTGGCGCGGGTGTCGCGGCCGCGGCAGAAGCTCGAGGAGCTGTTCATCGGGATCGTGGAGCGCGCCCGGGCCGAGCGGATCGAGACGCACGGCGCCCAGCACGGGGGTGCGACGGCGGCGTTCCTCAAGGGCGATGAGGAGGCGGGCGAGGACCTGATCTCGAGGCTCGTGAAGGCGCCGGAGCCGGAGGCGAACGTGTTTGTTCGCGAGCCGGAGCCGGTCCGGCCGACCGGCCCGGACAAGGATGTCATCGGGGACCTTCTCGGAAAAGCGAGCGATGCGAACAAGGCTCGGGCGGAGCACGTTCCATCCACCGGTGGCAAGCCGCCGGCCCCGGCCGCGGGGGCGATGGCGCCTTCACCGACGCACGACGTTGACCAGAGCGTGATCGGGTCGCTCCTCGGCAACCAGAGCGAGGGCGGCCCCAAGAGCGGAAAGCCCAAGGCATGACGCTTCGCGAACGGTTCCGGCAGATCGATCGGGTGCAGCACGGCCTGTGGTTCAAGGTCGCGGCGTCGTGCGTCATCGTCGTTCTGGCGATCGCGGCGGGGGTGTCGTACAAGGTGTGGCAGACGGCGCACCCGCCGCCGATGACGGACATCAGCCAGATCCAGAAGCCGCCGGAGATCGCCAAGGACGCGAAGGTGTCGGAGCAGGAGCGCGAGGAGGCCGACGCGGCCAGGGCGCGCTACGAGGCGACGCTGGCGACGGCCGCGACGATCAACGACATTCTTGCGCGCAAGGCGGATCCGACGATCGTGTGGGCGGGGTTGGGGACGGTGACGGTGCTCTCGCTGGTGGTGGTGTGGCTGGGGGTGGGGTTGACGTGCTTCACGATCGCGCTGGGCGCGGCGGCGCCGCTGGCGTTGTCGTGGGGGATGGCGCTGGCCGGGCCCGGGCCGGAGACGGAGTTTCTGGAGCGGGCGGCGCGGGCGTGGGGCGAGACGGCGGGGTGGACGCGGTTCGTGGCGGGGGTTGGGGCGCTGTCGCTGGCGTTCTTCATCCTGATGGAGGTGCTGAAGCTGGCGTTCTCGGGGCCGTGGGCGATCACGGCGATCGCGCGGAACGTGGTGAGCGAGGCGCTGCGGATGCGCGTGTCGATCGTGCTGATCGTGATGCTGATCCTGGGGCTGACGGCGCTGCCGAAGGTTTTGGACGATACGGCGCCGCTGCGGTATCGGGTGCAGACGTTCCTGCAGTACGGCACGGGCGCGACGTTCTGGGTGATCGCGCTGCTGGTGCTGTTCCTGGCGGTGGCGAGCGTGGCGTTCGAGCAGCGCGACCGGATCATCTGGCAGACGATGACCAAGCCGGTGGCGTCGTGGCAGTATCTGCTGGGCAAGTGGCTTGGGGTGGTGGGGGTGGCGGCGGTGCTGCTGTCGGTGACGGCGACGGGCGTGTTCCTGTTCACGGGCTACCTGAGGAACCAGGTGGCGGGGGACGAGGTGGAGCCGTACGTGGCGCGCGACCGGGCGATCAGCGAGGATCGGCTGGTGCTGGAGACGCAGGTGCTGGCGGCGCGGGAGTCGATCAAGCCGCTGATGCCCGAGTACACGGCGGAGGGGCTGAAGGAGCTGGTCGATCAGCGCGTGGCGAAGGAGCGTCAGAGCAACCCGCTGTACGTGGAGACGGACGCCGATCGGGAGCGGTTCGCCTCGGAACTGCGCAACGAGATTCGAAGCAAGTATCTCTCGCTGGGGCCGGGGGAGACGCGGGAGTTTCACTTCGTCGGGCTGGACGAGGTGAAGCGGCTGAATCGGCCGATGACGCTGCGCTACAAGGTGAGCATCGGGGCCGACGATCCGCGCGGGCTGGCCAAGGTGAGCTTCCAGATGCCGAACTTTGCGCCGCAGGTGCGGACGGTGCCGCTCGGGCAGGCGCTGACGATCCCCATCTCGGCGGGCTCGATCGAGATCGTGCACCCGAAGCCGGACAAGGACGGCAACATCGAGCCGGGCGCGAAGGACCAGGCGGTGCTGTTCCTGTGGATCACCAACGGCGACAACCAGCAGCGGCTGACGATGCCGCCCGAGTCCACGGCGTGGATGAACAAGGACACGATGACCATCCCGCCCGACGGGCTGGAGATCTCGTTTCCCGTGGGCGGGTACGAGAGCAACTTCCTGCGGGTGATGGTGATCCTGTGGCTGAAGCTGGCGTTCCTGGCGATGGTGGGCGTGTGGGCGGCGACGTACCTGTCGTTCGCGGTGGCGAGCCTGGTGGCGTTCGGGACTTTCCTGATCGCCGAGAGCGCGGGGTTCCTGAACACGTCGCTGGAGTACTACAGCGCCGACGACGGGAAGGGGCACACCGACTACGTGAAGATGGTCATCCGGGTCATCGCCCTGCCGATCGCGTGGGTGTTCAAGCACTACGCGGACCTGAAGCCGACGGCGAACCTGGTGGACGGCCAGATGATGAGCTGGGGAACGGTGGCGATCGCGGCGGTGGTGCTCGGCCTGCTGACGGGGGTCTTGTACCTGATCGCGGTGGGGATCTTCTCGAAGCGCGAACTGGCGACGTATTCGGGGCAGTAGGGACGGAGGGGCGGATGGACGGAATGAGGAAGCGAAAGGCCGGACATGCGACGTGACACCCGCATCCAACTCGTCGCGCTCGCGTGCATGCTGGCGCTCATGGCGTGCTCGGGCGTGCTGGCGACGCAGATCGCCGCGTCGGTGGGCAAGAACCGGCTGGTGTACGCCGACAAGGCGGAGGCGGGCGATCCGCCGCAGGTGTCGCTGGGCATCGCGATGGGGGCGTTCCGCGGGCTGTTCGTGAACTACCTGTGGATCCGGGCCAACGACCTGAAGCAGGAGGGGAAGTTCTACGAGGCGGTGGACCTGGCCAAGACGATCACCAAGCTGCAGCCGCGGTTTCCGAAGGTGTGGCAGTTCCACGCGTGGAACCTGGCGTACAACATCTCGGTCTCGACGAACACGCCGCAGGAGAGGTGGAACTGGGTGCAGGCGGGGATCCGGCTGCTGCGCGACGAGGGGATGAAGTGGTGCCCGAACGACCTGGGGATCCAGCGTGAGCTGGCGTGGATCCACCTGCACAAGATCCAGGGGTACATGGACGATGCGCACCTCTACTACAAGAAGAGGTTCGCGTACGAGTGGTCGTGCGTGATGGGCTCGCCGCCGCGGCTCAAGCTGGAGGACATGGGGACGGGCAAGCTCAAGGAGATGTACATCAAGCGGTGGATCGGGCCGATCGCGGATGCGCCCGACACGCTCGAGGAGCTGGTGAGCGCCAAGCCGAAGAACGGCGAGACGCCCGAGCAGGCGCGGGCGCGCTCGAAGGAGACGGCGTCGCTCATCGCGGCGCTCAAGAGCGAGGCGGGGCACGATCTGGACGTCGGGCTGCTGACGCACTACGAGATCGTGGATTCGCGCATGCGGGGGATGGAGGGGACGGGGATCGTTCCGCCGACGCTGAAGGACGATCCGCTCGTGAAGCTCATGGCGACCTACAAGCCGGAGATCGGCAAGGCGATCCTGAACTACACGCGCCGGAAGGTGCTCACGGAAGACTACCACATGGACCCGGCGCTCATGGTGCGGTACACGCAGACGTACGGGCCGCTGGACTGGCGGCACCCGGCGGCGCACGCGGTCTACTGGTCGCACCGCGGCGTGGAGGAGACGCTGCGTCGCGTGAACGAGAAGAACCTGAAGGACTTCGACGTGCTGAACACCGACCGGCTGACGATCCAGGCGGTGCAGGAGCTGTTCCGCACGGGCGACCTGACGTTCGACGTGCTCAACCCGGACTTCTATCTCACGCTCCCGAACACGGAGTACATCGACGTGTACCGGCAGGCGCTGCGCGACATGGTGGCGCGATCGAAGTACGAGAAGGACCACTCGAGGCCGTACCGCTTCTTCTGGGCGGGCTACGAGAACTTCATGTGCGACGCGATCCGGTACCTGTACCGGCGCGGCGACAAGGAGCTCGCGGCGCAGTATCTCAAGAAGCTCGTGACCGACCCGGACCTGAACCAGAACAACGCCGAGGCGAAGATCGCGCTCTACAGCCTGCCGATCGACGAGTGGGTCGTGAAGGACATCACCGACGACAGCCGGGAGAACAGCCCGACGGTCGCCCTGCAGGAGATCTCGGGCTCGCTGGCCGCGGCGTACGTGGGCGGGCTGCTGCGAGGGGACGAGAAGATGTTCATCAACTCGTTCCAGTACGCGCGCCTGTTCCACCAGGAGTATCAAAAGTCGCGCTCGTTCCAGACGTGGGTCACCTCGGCCGCGGGTGGCAACGGGCGGATGGGGTTCCCGCCGTTCCCGGCGTACGCGGCGAGCATCTTCGCGCAGCTGATCCAGGCGGCGGGGCCGGTGAGCGGGTCGACGATGTACCGGCGGGCGCCGGGGGATCTGCAGTGCCGGACGTACGCGTTCCTGGAGCAGATGCCGATCAAGGGCAACATCGACGCGTCATCGAAGGCGGACAGCTCGTTCCCGGCGTTCAACGTGTGGTTCCCGCCGCCGCCCAAGGAGGTTCTCGACGCGTGCCGGCAGGAGGTTCGGGAGCAGACGAGCGAGCCGGCCAAGCGAGGACGGAGCGAGCTTCAGTAGGCGGGGCGGGGGGGGGCGGGTCGCTTCAGACGGCGAGCGCGTGCCCGATGGCGCTGGCGTAGACCCGGACGCAGCGCTGGGCGGCGCCGTCCCAGGTGAGGCGGCGGAGCTCGAAGGAGCCGTGCTCGCGGAGCGTCTGGCCCAGCGGCGGGTGGCGGAGGACGGCGACGATCTTGTTGGCCATCTCGTCGATGTCCCAGAAGTCCACCTTCAGGGCGTGGGTGAGCACCTCGCTGACGCCCGACTGCTTGGAGATGATGACGGGGACGTCGTTGCGCATGGCCTCGAGCGGGGCGATGCCGAAGGGCTCGCTGACGCTCGGCATGACGTAGACGTCGGCCATGCGGTAGATGCGGTCCACATCGCGCCCGCGCAGGAAGCCGGTGAACAGGACGCGCGAGCCGATGCCGAGGTACGCGGCCTCCTCGATCATGCGGATGGCCATGTCGCCCGACCCGGCGACGACGAACTTGGCGTTGGGCTCCTTCTCCAGCACGCGCTTGGCGGCGCGGATGAAGTACTCGGGGCCCTTCTGCATGGTGATGCGGCCGAGGAACAGGACGATGCGGTCCTTGGCCTCGATGCGATCGCCGCCGCCCTCCGGGCGCGGCTGGGCGGCCTCGTTGTCCACGCCGTTGTACACGACCTGGCACTTTCCGGGATCGACGCCGTAGCGGCGGACGCAGATCGACTGCGTGAGATTGGAGACGCAGATGACCCTGGCGGCGGCGTGCATGCCGCGGCGCTCGATGTTGTACACCCGCTGATCGACGTTCTCTCCGGAGCGGTCGAACTCGGTGGAGTGGACGTGGATGACCAGCGGCTTGCCCGTCACGTGGGCGAGGGCGATGCCCGCGGGGAAGGTCATCCAGTCGTGGGCGTGGATGCAGTCGAAGCCGCCGGCGTCGCCGCCGCGATCGGTGCGGACGAGGGCGACGCAGAGGCGGGCGTATCGCTCGGCCGCGGCGTGCATGTCGCCTTCGTAGGCGGCGCCGCCGGGGGCGATCGCGGGGGCGCCGAAGCCGAGGGGGTGCTCCAGCGCGAGTGCGAGGAGCGGATCGTCGATGGGGGCTTGCGGCAGATGTGAGGACTGGCCGCCGGCGCCGACGCCGGAGATGTCGAACATGCCGGAGCGCGGGGCGAAGGAGCGGTAGGGCGAAGTGACGGAGGAGGGGATCGCGCGGAAGGTGGTGTGCTCGAAGCCGGGCATG